>JAVEST010000101.1:0-6977 GCA_034006465.1 Sulfurimonas sp.
TATCTCTACGAGGTTAAAACCTCGCTTCCAAAAGAGATGTATTATAACTCTTTTACTAGTCCCAACGCTTTGCGTTGGAATTTACATATCTTCTTGAGTGCTGCACATATAGACTCCCACGCAGAGAGCCAGAGAGTTCAATTATATATATTATAAAGTAATAGAAGTGTAAATAAACGGTGAGAATAGGCTTTAAAACTAAATAGAACTATATGAGCATTTGCTCATATAGCGGTTATAGCTCTTTCGCTCTTTTGTAAGCTTTTGCTACAGCATCCATACAAGCACTTCTTACATTTCCATCTTCTAGTGCTCCATAGCCAGCGGCTGTTGTTCCACCAGGGCTCATTACTCCGTCTTTTAGTAGGGCAGGGTGGATATTTTGAATTAACTCTCCAAATCCGCCAAAAAGACCTCTCATAACAATCATGGCATCTTCTCTTTTTAGACCTTGTTTTACTGCACCATCAGCTAAAGCTTCTGAGATAAGTGCAAGATATGCAGGACCACTTCCAGCAAGACCTGTAGCGATGTCAAGCTCTTTTTGGCTTGAAAGCCACAGAGTTGTACCAATCGAGCCTAAAATCTCTTGGGCTTCTTCTTTAAACTCAATATCACCTGTTAGTGTTGTCATAGATTTTTGCACACTTGCAGCTAGGTTTGGCATGGTTCTTACAACTGCTCCAGAATTTAGAGATGATTTTATTTTCTCTATGCTAGTTCCAGCTAAAACAGAGTAGATAACCCTTGCTTTTCCTTTTAGCTTTTTAGAGATTTCCTCAACATTTGCAGGTTTAACACAGAGTAAAACTGTTTTGCCCTCCATGTTAAAACCATCTAAGAGATGCTTGTTTACACTCACTCCTACTTCTATCTCAAAATCTTGGAGTTTATTAGCATCTCTTCCCACAACTTCGAGGTTATAGTTGTCTTTTAAGCCTTTTGCGATGCTCAGAGCCATATTTCCGTTACCAATGAATGTGATTGTTTTCATAATAGTCCCTTAAAGTTTTTATGCTAGTATAACATACATAAATTATGCAAAAAGCATGGTTTAAAAAAGGCGATAAATGAACAGGTTAGTATTAAAAGTAGGAAGTGCGGTACTTACGCACAACAACGAGATAGCAAAAGAAAGAATATTGAATCTTGTAACACTCATAGCAAAGCTAAGAGCAAAGTATGATGTTTTACTGGTAACTTCGGGCGCGGTTGCAGCTGGATACTCAGCACTGAAACTAGATACGAAGAAGCAGATTGGCAAAAAAGCCATAGCATCTGCTGGACAGCCAATACTTATGGCGAGTTATAAGAAAAAATTTGATATTTACAACATTGACACAGCTCAAATACTTCTAACTGAAGATGATTTCGACTCAAGAAAAAGAACGAAAATGTTTCAAGATATTATAGATGCACATCTATCACACAATATATTACCAATCATAAATGAAAACGATATAACATCAACTCCAGAACAACTCTTTGGAGACAACGACCAACTCTCAGCAAATGTTGCGCACGCAGTAAAAGCTGATATGCTAGTTATTTTAAGTGATATAGATGGTTATTTTGACAAAAATCCACAAGAAAACAGTGATGCTCAAATATATAAGGTTTTAAATGAACTGCCAGAGGGTTCTCTAAATGAAGAAGCAAGCCCAAATGACCCTTTTGCAACAGGTGGGATAGTTACAAAACTAAAAGCTGCAGACTTTATGCTAAAAAATGGAAGAAAAATGTTTTTAACAAATGGTTTCGATCTTACTTCAGCAGAGCAGTTTTTACTACATGACAATCATACATTAGGTACACTTTTTACTCCAAAAGTAGAGGCAAAAAAAGAGATTAAAAAAGAGATGAAAGTAGAAAAATAGACTCAAAAGGATTAAGTTATGGAAGATTTTCTAAAAAAAGCAAAAGAAGGTAGTAGAGTTTTATCTGCCATCAGCGGCAGCAAAAAAAACTCAATACTTAGAGAGATGGCAAACGAGCTTAGAGCTCAAACAAAAGAGATAGTAAAAGCTAACGCACTTGACATGGTAGATGCAGAAAATAACAATCTCTCATCTGCACTCAAAGACAGACTTTTACTAGATGATAGCCGAGTTGATGCTATGGCTGTGGCTATAGAAGAGATAGCAGCACTAAAAGAGCCAGTTGGACGTGTGCTTGATGGCTGGGTTACAGAAGAGGGCTTAAAGATTGAGAAGGTAACTATTCCCATCGGTGTGATTGGCATCATCTATGAGTCTCGTCCAAATGTAACAAGTGATACTGCAGCACTTTGCTTTAAAAGCTCAAATGTTTGTGTGCTAAAAGGGGGAAAAGAAGCCGAGCACTCAAACAAAGCAATAGCAAAAGCTCTCCAAAGTGTACTAGCAAAAAATGACCTTCCAACAGCTCTTGTCTCGCTCTTAGAAGACTCCTCAAGAGAGGGCGTTGCTAAACTTATAAAGATGGATAAGTATGTAGATCTAATCATTCCTCGTGGTGGAGCAGGACTTATCAAGTATGTAAGCGAAAATGCAACTGTAAGTGTTGTAAAGCACGATAAAGGGCAGTGCCACACATATATAGACAAAGATGCAAAGCTTGACAATGCAATCGCAATAGCCATAAATGCAAAGACTCAAAGACCAGGTGTTTGTAATGCTCTAGAAACACTTTTAGTTGATGAAAAAATTGCCGAGATAGCACTACCAAAGATAAAAGCAGAGTTTGACAAAGCTCATACAGAGCTAAAAGGCTGCTCAAGAACTAGAGCTATTATCGATGTTAAAGAGGCTACCGAAGAGGATTTTGATACTGAATATTTGGCGAATATCTTAAATATAAAAGTAGTTGATGGTGTTGATGGAGCGATAGAACATATCATCAGATTTGGTTCAGGTCACTCAGAATCTATCATTAGTGAAAATATAACTACAGCTGAGAAGTTTTTAAATGCTATAGACTCTGCAGTTGTATATGTAAATGCATCAACTCGTTTTACTGATGGTGGAGCTTTTGGTTTTGGTGCTGAAGTTGGCATCAGTACAAACAAACTTCATGCTCGTGGGCCTATGGGTATAGAAGGACTTACAACTTATAAGTTTAAAATCTACGGAAGTGGACAAACAAGATAAATAATATAACGCAAGTTGACACATATCAACGTCATATGTATAAATCTTCATTACAATAAACTTAATTATTAAAATAAAGGATTAACATGACATTGATACCAAACGAAGCAAAGAAGATTGAAGTAGCGGGTGCTACAGTTGACTTTTTTGAACTAGCAAAAGATGGTGTAAGTACATACTATTTTGACACATCTAAGTGTGGGCCACCAGACCCTATGGTAAATGCGATGAGTGGTTTAAGACTTATCAAAAACAGCAAAAATGTTCTTGTGATGATAAATCACAAAGCACCAGGTGGACTATTTGGTAAGCTTGAATCTGACATAGCCCATTGTGTTGAAGATGTAGAGGGTGGCTTAGTTAAAGTTACTTTTACAAGTGTAGATGCAGGAGTTGACTCTGATCTAACTCAGACAGCTTGTCACTAAGATAATGTTTTCCATCTCACAAGATTTTGCACCTCCTTTTAAACTAATCTCTCCGTTTTTTATACTCGGAGGTGTCTTTTATCTCTTAGCATCTATATACATTTTTTCTTTCACATCTGAGAATCTTTTTGCACAAGACACAAAAGTCTTGAGTCTAGTGCATCTATATCTGTTGGGTTTTGTGATGATGGTTATATTTGGAGCTATGGCACAGTTGGTTCCTGTTGTGCTTGAGGTTGGACACTCTGCAGTTGAACTTTTTTATGCAATCTGGCCGCTTCTTGGCATCGGCACACTTTTGATGGCAGTTGGATTTTTAGGATATCCTGCTCTTTTGCCCTATGGTGGAGTGGTAGTTTTAATCTCTATGATGATATTTGTTATGGAAATATTTTCAACTATAAAAAAAGTAAAAAAGCTTAGTCTAGTTATAAGTAGCGTTCTTATCTCAAACACTTTTTTATTTTTTGGCATCATCTTTGGACTTGTGATGGCTCTTGGATATGCTGGGGTCATTGAAGTTGATATCATCTCACTGCTTCGTAGTCATGTCTATCTAGTTATAGGCGGCTACATTATAGTGACTCTGATGGGGCTTTCTGTTGTTTTACTTCCGATGTTTGGCTTGTCTCATGGCTTTTCTATGAGACCGCTTGAGATATCCATAGCGACAATGAGTCTATCTGTGGTTTTGGTTGTCGTATCTTCATTTGTAGAGTATCTTTTTATAGAGTATCTTGCCTATTTATTGGCAGTAGCATCTATGATAATCTACTTCTATATGACATATACTATCTTTAAAACAAGGGCTAGAAAAGAGATAGATATCTATGTTATGTCACTTATTTACGGATATATCTCTATGTTAGTTGCTGTAGCTATTGGAGTAACTCATCTCTTTGTAGTATATGAACCGCTGCTAGTTACTAGTGGTTGGCTGATGTTTTTTGGATTTTTTGGCTTTGTGATAATAGGGCATATGTATAAAATCATCCCATTTCTTGTCTGGTTTGAAAGATTTTCACCATTAGTGGGAAAGCAAAAAGTACCAATGCTAGCAGACATGGTGCCAAAGAAAAGCTCACACGCTCAGTTTATCTTTGGTGCTGTAGGCGTGAGCATCATAGCTATTGCCATACTTATACAAAACGACACGATGATAAAAGCAGGCGCCTCGTTTTTGGTTGTAGGTGCATTTGCACTTCTTAGAAATGTACTTTTTATGATCAATTATAAGTAGTGTAACGAGGTTAAAACCTCGCTTCCGAAAGATTTGTGTTAGCTTTAAAGCTTCACATCTTTTTCGGAAGCGATGCTTCAGCTTCGCACTGTGAGGCTATGAAGCTGGCAAGACTCTCGGAAGCGATGCTTTTAGGAATGCTAACCAATGGCATTCTCCACGATGAGCTCCGCACAATGTGGCTTTAAAGTTGTGAGCGTTTTGCAAGCGTTACTTCAGTGTGACAAAATAAATAAGGGAAAAGGTTCCCTTAAATTTATGAAATAAAATTAAGGAATAAAAAATTATGATGTATTCAAAAGAAGAACTATTTTTAGCGATATCAACTGTTATAGATCCAGAAGTTGGATTTAATCTTGTTGAGATGGGGCTTATTTACGATGCTTCAAGCGATGATGAGGGCAACGTAAAGGTTACTATGACTCTCTCAACAAAAGCTTGTCCTATGCACCAGATGATAGTTCAATGGGTAAAAGAGTCAGTTGAGAAGATGGCAAACATAAAAAGCGTTGATGTAGAGGTTGTTTGGGAGCCAGCGTGGAATATTACAATGGCTGATGAAAATGTTAAAAAGGCTCTAGGAGCTTAAAATCATTTAAAATCTTTTTTATTAAAGTAGATTTTTTAATAAAATTAAAATTTACAAATTTTAAGTATAATTGCTTTAATTTTACTAAAGGTTTTTTTTGCAAGATATCCCACATATTCCCGTACTATACAAAGAGGTAATCGACTCGTTTAAAGATATAAAAGAGGGGATTATTATCGACTGTACTATGGGATATGGCGGACATTCCTCCATGCTTTTAGAAGCAAATCCCCATATAAAACTCATAGCCATAGATCAAGATCAAACTGCCATAGATTTCTCAACTAAAAGACTCGAAAAATATGCAGATAGAGTAGTCATAAAAAAAGGTCGTTTCTCAAACATGATAGATGAGATAATTACCGAATATGGAACTGAGAATATTAGAGGCATCCTAGCTGATATTGGCGTTTCTTCTTTGCAACTCGACCAAAGAGATAGAGGCTTCTCATATGAGAGCGATACTTTGGATATGAGGATGGATAAGGATGCATCTCTTAGTGCTAAAGAAGTTGTAAATGAGTACTCAAAAGAGGATTTAGAGAGGATTTTACTAGAGTATGGTGAGCTTAGAAACTACAAAAAGCTAGTCTCTGCTATTGTGGCATCTAGGCCTTTTTTATCTGCAAAAGAGTTAAGTGATGCCACCAAGCATCTACTCCCTCATGGCAAAAAAATCCACCCAGCTACACTATTGATGCAGGCAATTCGCATAGAGGTTAATGATGAGTTAGGTGAGTTGAACTCTCTTTTAAAAAGTATAGAAAATGCACACTTTAGTGATGCCATCATCGCCATCATATCTTTTCACTCACTAGAAGACAGGATAGTAAAGCAAACATACTCTAAGTGGTCTAAAAACTGCATCTGCCCTGACGATGCCTTTAGATGCACATGCTCAAGAGATAACTCTTTGGGGAAAATACTAAGTAAAAAACCCATAACTGCATGTGAAGATGAGCTAAAAGTAAATCCTAGAAGCAGAAGTGCTAAGATGAGAGTTTTTCACTATGGAAGATAAGGACGAACTTTTAAGCGAAATTGATGAGCTTTTAAATGAAAAAAAGAGACTTGATTTTAAGTACCTAGTTTTTATGCTTTTGATTATGAGCTTTATATCTTTAGCACTATTTCCTAAAATCTACATACAGCAACGTATATACTTCAAAAGTAGAGATATTTCAAAACTAAAAGGCGAATACGATACGCTTATGGAAGAAAACAAACTTATCAATGCTTCAGTTGAGTCCATCAGATATAAAAACCAGATACTAGACACACTTTTTTAAAATCATAAATACTATTTTTTTACATCACAAAAGATTCTAAAACTCCAAATAACTGGCAGTTTACCTAAACTCTCAAATAACGTAAAAAATAGCACCAATGCTTGTGTAGCTACAGCTTTTATGTGAAATAAAACTAAAATAAGAGATAAAACACGATAAAAGAATTATATAAGGATATATTGACTATAATTTCGCCCTACAAAGATAAAGCTTTGTACTACAGGTGGGTCTTTAGCTCAGTTGGTTAGAGCCCTCCGCTCATAACGGAGTGGTCATGTGTTCGAGTCACATAGGACCCACCAC
>JAVEST010000102.1:0-6937 GCA_034006465.1 Sulfurimonas sp.
TCTAAATCAGGGTAGTGTTTTATAACTTCATCTATAAGCAGTTCTGTCTCAGGACGAGGGATGAGTGCGCCTTTGTCTATAAAAAACTCTTGCGAGTAAAAGCTTACACTATTTGTGATGTACTCAAGCGGTTCATTTTTCGCTCTTCTATAAACCATCTTATATAGCGCATCTAGGTTAGAGACCTCTGTTTGCTGGTTTGAGATAAGCCAGAGTTCATCTTTTTGCAAATGATGCATAAGAAGAAGCTGTGCTTCTCTAGATGCTCTTGGTATGTGTGGATTTAAAATTTCTGAAATATCTCTTAGAGTCTCTCTAACTAAATACCCGCTTCGCATTTGCCCTCTAGTAAGCTTTTATCCATCTCGCCAACATCAACACCTAAAACTTTTAGTCTCTCTATGACTGGCGGATGCGTATAGTGAAAAAATATATATAGTGGATGAGAGAGTGGAAAACTCTTGTTTTCATTTACAAGCTTTGTAAGTGCATTTGCAAGTTCAACCTCACCTCCAGCTCCGCCTAACTCACTACCCATTCTATCTGCAGCGTATTCATTATGACGGCTAACTATTCCCATGATTGGCATCATAACAAAGCCTAAAACTGGCATAAAAAGAAGCAAAAGTATCATTAAAACATAAGGCTCACTAGAAACTCCCATCTCTAAAAAAAGCGATTCTGGAAGATTTCCAAAGATGCCAAACATAAGTAGAAGCATAGCTCCAACAAGTGCTATGTTTTTATAGATATCGCCATGAGCGAAGTGCCCTAGTTCATGTCCTAAAACTGCTAAAAGCTCTTTTGTGGTAAGTTTTTCTATAAGTGTGTCAAAAAGAACAACTCTCTTAGCCTTACCAAAGCCACCAAAGTATGCATTTAGCCTTGCATCTCTTTTGGATGCGTCACTTACAAAAACTCCAGAACTTACAAAACCAGTTTTGTCCATCAGCTCTTTTATCTGCTCATCTAAAGCCTCATCTTTTAGTGGAGTAAGTTTGTCAAAAAACATTGCACGAAAAGCTGGATAGAGCATATTTATAAGTACAATCACACCAAAGATAAAGACAAAACTCCATAACCACCATAGAGTAAAGGTTGTGATAATTGCATAGATGCCCCACACTACAAGTGAGCCAAGAATTAGCGTTAAAGCATATGAGATAAGTGTATCTTTAACCCACTGTTTTAGAGTGGATTTGTTAAATTCAAACTTAGCATCTAGCACAAACTTTTCATAATATGTAAAAGGTAGAGAGATTAAAGAGTTAATAATAACAAAGCCCATAACTATCGCAATACTTAGCATTGCTTCATCTTTTAAAACCACGATATCTGAGAGATACGCTATACCAAAACCCATCCAAATTATAAACATTATATAGTCCACAAATGAGCTTACAATGCTTAGTTTCTCTTTTGCTACGGAGTAGTTTGCCGCTTTTATAAAGTCGCTATCACTAAGTAAGATAGCTTTTTTTCTCTTTGCGGTGTTTACAAATCCTATCTGCATAACGCTTGTGTAGATAGAAACTAAAACAAAAAGTGTATATATTGAAATAACTGATATTAACATCTGTTGACCTTACTTTTTTGAAATTGTATCAAAACTATTATCTCATTGGTACGGTTTTATATGTTTTATCAATAGATGAAGGTTCTTCACTGTCTGTTAAATTCACAATTATTCCATAAATAATGCTAATAACAAGCCCAGTAATAACTACAGCCCAAACAACTTTTTTCTTTTGACCTTTTAGTCCATTATAATCTTCAATATCTTCTAATCTTGGTTCACTCATAACATATCCTTTATTTTTATCTTTATAATAATAGCTTGTTATGTCTGTAAAAACAACTCTACTAAAAATTAAGAAAAAAACTTAAGATTTTCTCTAACTAGATTCAAAAAAATAAGTATGTTATAATCTTTACAAATATAACAAGGAGTTAGTCATGTTAAAAATGATAAGTCTGCTAGGCATCTTAAGTTCTCTACTTTTAGGAGTAGATGGCTATGAAGTCTACAAAAAAAACTGTGCGTCTTGCCATATCGAGATAATGAAAAAAAGTGAAATGATGAAGAAATTCAGCACTTTAAAAGCGCCCCCAATGATTCAAGTTGCATCTAGGTTAAAAGAAAATATCATCATAAAATATGAAGACGAGGATGTGCATCGTCACCTTTTTATGCTGTTTGTAAAAGACTACATAGCAAACCCAAATATTGACTACGTTATGTGCCACCCACAAGCAGTTGAGACATTTGGAATTATGAAAAGCGTAGAGGGTTTAAGCGAAGAAGAGAGAAGAGCGGTAGCTTATTGGGTTTATGATAGATATGAAGATGTAGATTTTGAGTAGAAAAAGAGTATTTAGCTATAATAACAGCATTTAAAATTTAGAGGATTTTTTTTGCGTCTTTTACTACTTTTCTTTACTCTTTTTACTCTCTCTTTCGCCTCTTACGATGATGGCAAAAGGCTCTACATAGAAAAAAATTGTGGAAATTGTCATGGTGCAAGACTAGAAGGGATGCATATGTATCCCTCTCTAGCAAATCGTGCCAAGGGCTTTTTAGCTTACAAACTAAAGAGATTTCGCTCTAAAGTCTCAGATAACCAACAACAAGAGATGATGATACCTTTTGCACAAAACTTAAGCGATAAAGATATAGATGATTTAACTATATATATGCATGAGTTCGTTGAAGATGTAAACAAAGAGAGATATGATACCTCCTTTGCAGTTGAGGGAGATGGCGGCTCATGAAAATCTTAGTTAGTGCGCTAGAACACTCTGCAAATATGCATCTTAAATCTTTAAAAAAAGAGCTGAGCAGTGATGTTGAGTTTATAGGGATTTTTGATTGTGAGCTTGGAACTCCCATCGTTGACTTAAGAAGTCTTGCTATTATGGGTTTTGTAGATGCCATAAAAAAACTTCGTTATTTTTTTAAACTAAATGCTCAGATGGTAGATCTTGCAGCTGATGCTGATAAAGTCTTGCTCATCGACTCATCAGGCTTCAACCTTCCACTTGCAAAAAAGATTAAAAAAAGATATCCAGACAAAGAGATTATCTACTACATCTTACCTCAAGCATGGGCATGGAAGAAAAAACGTATACCAGTATTAGAGCAAACCATAGATCATCTAGCATCTATCTTACCTTTTGAAAAAGATTACTACTCTAAAGATGCTCCCATCACTTATGTAGGGCATCCCCTGCTTGATATCATCAAAGAATTCAAACAAGAGTTAAATAGCGAAGTAAAAACCATAGCCTTTATGCCTGGAAGCCGCAAGGGTGAGATAAAAAAACTTATGCCTATTTTTAAAGAAGTAAGCTTAAAATTAGGGCTTGCTTCTTATATCATAATCCCAGAGTATTTCACTAAAGAAGAGATAGAAGAGCTTTATGGTGACTTGTCTAGTTTTAAAATCGTTCACGATGCACATAAGACTCTTCGCGAGGTCGATTTTGCGTTTATTTGCAGTGGAACAGCCACGCTTGAAGCTTCACTTATTGGAACACCTTTTGTTCTTAGCTATATTGCAAAAGCACTCGATTATTTCATTGCAAGTAGGCTTGTAAAACTTAACTACTTAGGACTAGGCAACATCATGTTTACCCAGTTTAATGACAGAAGCTTGCATCCCGAATTTATCCAAAAAGATGTAACAACAGACAATCTTATAAAAGCATTTTTAAACTATGATAGAAAACAATTTTTTGACGACTCTAAACTACTTAGAGCTTATCTAAAACATGGTAGCTCAAAAAATGTAGCACAAATTTTACAAAACAATACCTTAGGAAAAAAATGAAAATAGATTTTATAGATTTACAAACTCAGTATTTAAAATATAGAGAAGAGATTGATAGTGAAATCTCAGGGGTTTTAAGCACTGCACAGTTTATAGGCGGAGAAAAACTTGAGGAGTTGGAAAAAAACCTAGCATCCTTTGTAGGAGTTAAACACGCAATTGGCTGTAGTAGCGTAACTGATGCTCTTCTTGCATCTCTAATGGCTCTAAATATTGGCTATGGGGATGAAGTTATAACTACTCCTTTTGCCTTTATATCTTCTGCTGAGGCAATTGCTTTTTTAGGGGCTAAACCTATCTTTGTAGATATTGACAAAGATAGTTACAACATCGATGCGACTAAGATAGAGGCTCAAATTAGTGAGAGAACAAAAGCTATCATACCAGTTTCACTATTTGGTCAGTGTGCAGATATGGAAGCTATAAATGAGATAGCGAAAAAACACAATATTGCAGTTATAGAGGATGCTTCTCAAAGTTTTGGAGCTACTTATAATGACAAAAAATCATGTGGCATCTCAACTATAGGCTGTACAAGTTTTTTTCCATCTAACCCTCTTGGTGCTTATGGTGACGGAGGAGCTATATTTACAGATGATGATGATATAGCCGCAAAGATAAGGGTACTACTAGATCATGGGCAAAATGATAAATATAGATATAAATATATAGGAATTAATGGTCGCCTAGATGCCCTTCAAGCTGCAGTTTTAAATGTTAAACTAAAGTACTTTACAGATGAAGTAAATATTCGCGATGACATAGGGAGTAGATATAGCGATTTGCTAGAAGATGCAGAAGTCATAATTCCTAAGATTGCGCAAAATAATACAAGCGTTTTTGCTTACTACTCTATAAGAGTAAAAGATAGAGATGCAATGGTGGAAAAACTCATATCAAAAGAGATTCCAACAAAAATACTCTATCCGCTACCTATTCATCTGCAAGAGGCTTTTTTGTATCTTGGACATAAAGAGGGGGATTTCCCCATAAGCGAAGAGGTATCGACACAGATAATGTCCCTACCAATGTGTCCTTACTTAACAGAGCCAAATCAAGATTTTATTGTTGATGCTATAAAAAATACTTAAAGTGGTTTAGCTCTTATACTATTTTATATAGTCAACCACTTTAGATTCTATCGTCATCTCTTTGACAAACTCAACTACCTTTAGATGCTCTTCATGTATAGCGTAAGCTTGAAGGGCAGCTTTATCATCAAATGTTGAGTATAGTGAGAGGTCATATGCTCTAGGCGATTTGCTAAAGTCTATGCCAACTTCCATTGATTTTAAAGTTGGTACAAGATTTACAAGAGCTTCTAGTTTTCTCTTCATCTCTAAGATATTTGCTTCTTTATTTTCCTCTTTAAACTTAAACATTACTATATGAACTATCATCTTAGGCCTTTTTTAGTGAAATTCTAGCATAATTGCAGCATGAAAAAAGCCTTAAAAGATTTGTACGGAAGTGCTATACTGTTTTTTTATTTTCTTAAGTGGCCATATCTTGTAGGATTTGCATTTCTATACTTTAATGGACTAAATCAAAACTACTTACTAGATGCACTCTGGCTCATCTGTTTAGCTCTTGTTATAAAAGATATCTACATTATGATAAAAAATAGACAGATCAATAGATGCAAAACAAGTAACAAACCCAAATGATTCTCGAAAAATTATTTTTTCGTAGCTCTTAAGTATGCTAACCAATGACATACTCCATGATAAGGGGATAAGGGAGATATCTCCCTGCCATTAAATAGACTAGTTCATTTTAATGTAATATTATAGTACCCCTTTCCAAAAAAACTCAGCTATTAGCACTATCAAAAATACACCTACAAGATTTAAAATCAAGCCATATTTCATCATACTCTTTACATCAACCGCACCGCTACTCATGGCTATGGCATTTGGCGGAGTGGCGATTGGGAGCATAAAGGCATAACTTGCACATATTGTAGCTACCATCATAAATAGAGTGGTATTTATGCCAGTTTGCTCGGCTACAGAGTAGATTACAGGCAACATAATGGAGATAAGAGCTGTATTTGAGGTTATCTCTGTTGTAAAAGTTATAAGCATAGCAATTGCAAATAGTAACACTATAGGGCTTAGTTCTGTCATCGCTACAAGATAAGATGCAACCTCAGATGCAAGTCCTGTATCACCAAAAGCCTTTGCTATAGAAAACCCAGCACCAAACAAAAACATTATCCTGTAAGGGACTTTAGCCTTATCATCCATCCAGTCTAGTATGCTAAAAGGTGGCATAAACAATACAAGTCCAGCCGCTAGAAGGAGGCCAGCCTCACTAAGGCCTAATCCTGCCCAAAATGGGTTTATCGGTGCATTTAAAAGTAGTAACACTATCAAAGAGCCTATTATATAGAGAACATTTTTTTGCGGCTTTGTAAGGTGTGATTCTTTTGATTCTCGTTTGATTGGATAATTTTTCAAACCAAGGCTAAGTAAAGAACTAACAACTATAAGCATTAAAAAAGCCAAAGGTGCTACCATCCAGATCCACTGAAAAAATGGAATCATCTCCATAGCTTTTTCATTCATAATGCCAAGAAGTATAAGATTTGGCGGAGTTCCTATAGGCGTGATAATTCCACCAACACTAGCACCATAGGCAATGGCGAGGGCAAACCTAAGCTTTAGTCTCATATCTTGTGTAATAAAAAGGGCTATTGACATCAAAAGCAAAGATGTGGTTGTGTTTGAGAGGATGGAGCTTAAAATCCCAGAGGTGATAGCTAGAGAAAATATCATTCCTTTAGGAGTATTGGGGAAAATATCTAGCATCTTACCTGCTATAAAAGTATGCAAGTTTGTCTTCTCAACTGCTATTGCAATTAAGAATCCACCTAAAAAGAGGTAGATGATTGGGTTAGAGTAGTTTAGTGCAGTTGTTTTTGTATCTATGATAGAAAAAGCTGGAAAGAGAATAATAGGAAGCAGCGAGACAACAGCTAGTGGCAAACCCTCATTTGTCCATAGTACAACCAAAAAAGCAATTATCCCTAAAAGTGACGCTTGAGTTGTGTTAAAAAGGGTCAGCGAAAGCACAAAGACGAAAAACCCTATTGCAACTCCAAT
>JAVEST010000105.1:0-6719 GCA_034006465.1 Sulfurimonas sp.
GGTGTTATGGGTATGACTGTAGCGCTTACTATTGCTGGATATGTTCAAGTTCTAGTTTCTCGTGCACAAATGGGTGCTACATGGGCTGGATACTTTGATGGTCAAAGTGGTTTATGGTTTGCACAAGCAATGGATTGGAGATTAATTATGGGTGTTGTTACATTTATAGGTTTCCTTTTCTTAGCAAAAGATTTACTGTCTACTGGCAAAAATCCAGTACACGAAAGATAAGGAGAACTATTATGTTTGAACCAATGACAGATGTTGTTCCAAGCTTTTTTGCTTGGATTAACCAAGGTCCGATGACTCTAACGCTTTTTCTTCACTCTATTATTATACTTCCAATGTTTTGGATTTATAGACAAGAAAAAACTCGTTTAGAGAACGAAAGCAAATAAACACACTGTAGTGCGGGCCTTCGGGCCTGCACATGTCTTAATTTTAGGAGGAAGAATAAAATGAGATTAAATAAGTTAGTTATGTCAATTGCTGCTTTTGCAGTAGTATCGACGGGTGTTAGTGCTGCTACATCTAATATGGACGTAGAAAAGGTTTTTGAAAAAGAGTGTCAAGGTTGTCATGGCCCTAATCACGAAGGTGGTGTTGGTTCAGACTTACGCCCAACTGTAATTGCTAAGAAAAATTCATACACTCTATCTGAAATTATCTTAAATGGTAAAGCAGGTACTGCGATGCCAGGATTTAAAGATAGCTTTACTAAAGATGATGCAGATGCAATGGTTGATTATCTACAAAGTTTTAAAGGTAGAAAAATCACGCAACTTACGCTAGAGACTGTAAAAGCTGGATGGAAGCCTCTAAATGATAGAGCTGCTTTTTTCTCTAAATACCCAACTTCTGCAGATGTTAAGAAAAACACTGATATCTGTTTCGTAACAGAAAGAGATGCTGAGCGTGTAACATTCGTTGATGGTACAAATGGTAAAATTTTATCAAGACACCCTGCTGGTTTTGCTGTTCACGTAACAGTTACAAACAAGCGTCAACCTCGTTATGCTTACTCGATCTCTCGTTCAGGCCTAGTAACAATGTTCGACCTAAATACTCCAGGTCAGCAAAAAATTGCTGAGACTCAAGTTGGATCAGACTCTCGTGGTCTTGCAGTTTCTCCAGATGGTAAGTACCTAATGGCTGGTAACTACGTTCCAGGTGGTGCTGTACTTATGGATGCTATGACGCTAGAGCCACTGAAAGTTTATCCAACTTCAAGTGTTATCAAGCCAAATGGCGATATCGATTCATCTCGCGTTGCAGGTGTTTTTGATACTCCATATGGTCCATATATAGCATTTGCACTTAAAGATGGTGGTCACGTTTACATAGTTGATTATTCTAAGCCAGGTTTCCCAATCGTTGGAGATATTCCAAATATCGGAGATATTCTTCATGATGGTTTCCTAAACGAAGGTAAAGAGATTGGTAGATACTTATTTATCGCTTCTCAGGGTTCTGACGTTGTTGGTGTTGTAGACTTTAAAACTAAATCATTAGTTACAAAAATCTATACAGGTCCTGCATCTAAGCCACACCCAGGACAAGGTTCTTCATGGTATAACAACACTCTAGGGCAACAACTAGGCGCTACAGTTAACATGAACTTAGGTCAAGTAACTATTTGGGATGATAACTTTGATGTTATCCGTCAAATTCCAGTAGGCGGTGGTGGACTATTTATCGGTACATCAGAGCATACACCTTTCCTATGGGCTGATAACGTTCTAGGTGGAGAAGATGTTTGGAATCAAGTTCACTTGATTAACAAGCAGACTCTTGAGCTAGATAGAATTCTTACTGTTGGTACTTCAAAAGGTACAGTTACAGATCCAGTTACACACAAAGTTCTTTATGAGTGGAAAGTTCCAACTGTTAAAGGTGCTGATGGTAAAGCTGTGATTCCTAGAATTCTTCACGCTGAACCTGCAAATCACGGTCACTGGACTATGATTTCTGAGTGGAATGCAGGTCGTATCGGTATATATGAAGCTAAAACTGGTAAATTTGTTAAATATATAGAAGGTTTAACAACTCCTACTTTTACTTACTCTATCGAGCATAGACAAACTATTCCAGGTGCATAATTAGCACTTATACTACAAGTTTCTCTCCTTTTGGAGAGAAACCCCTCCCAATCTTCATAAAAACGACAAACTTGACTGAAATCAACTTCTTTTTCACAATAAATAGCTATTCTAATATATGCAAATAGTGACAAAATTTAATTTGCATAAACTATAAATCAAGCTTTGATTTGATAGAATAAAAGATAAAAATGAAAGATGTAACATGAAAAAAACTGTAATACTAATACTTGCATTGTCTGCTTTTTTATACTCTAATGATGTAGATGGTAAAGAGGTGTTTAAAACCTATTGTTGGGGCTGTCACCATGAGACTGCTGAAGCTTTTGGTCCTTCTTTTTCTGAGATTGCAAGCAAACGAACTAAAGATGAAATGTCAGCTTACATAATCGATCCAAAAGCGATGTATGAAGCTTTTGGTTATAAGAGAACTGTAATGACTGAGTTTAATTTAAGTGACAAAGAATTAGACGCAGTAACTAACTACATTCTCTTACAAAAGGGTAAATGATGTTTAGATTATCAAACCTCATATCTTCTGTTGTTGAAGGTAAAAAAGAGAGAGTTTTAGATGGTTCTATCGCTATTTGGAACTTCACAAATCGCTGTAACTTATCTTGTATGCACTGCTACTCAAAATCAACTCTTGATGAAGTAGATACCCTTACAACAGCGCAAATAAAAAAAACCATCTTAGAGATGAAAGAGAATGGCGTAAAGTTTATAATCTTTTCAGGCGGAGAGCCACTAACTAGAAAAGACCTGTTTGAGATTGCTGATTTTTGTAAGGAAAATGGCATCATAACTTATCTCTCAAGCAATGGACTTTACTTTACAAAAAGTAATGTTGGGCGTATAGTAGATACCTTTAACTATGTTGGCATCAGCATAGATGGAGATGAAGAGACCCATGACTATTTTCGAGGGCTAAAAGGTGCTTTTCGTGAGACGCTAAAAGCTGTAAAGTTAGCAAATGCAACTGGTGCAAAGGTTGGCATCCGCTTTACTGTTACAAAAGAGACTATAGGCTCACTAGAGTATATATTTGACCTTGTTGAGAGAGAAAATATACCTAAAATCTATATCTCGCATCTGGTATATTCAGGACGTGGTCTTGATAATCTTAAGATGGATCTCACAAAAGAGCAAAGAAGAGAGACAGTTGAGTTCATACTAAAAAAAGCATTTGAGTACTATGAAACTGGTAGAGATATCGAGATAGTTACAGGGAACATGGAGCAAGATGCAATACTATTTTTGAATGAGTTTGCACTAAGATATCCACATCTAAAAGGTGTTATGAGAAACAGACTTACTTCGTGGGGTGGAAACTCAGCTGGAAGAAAGCTGTTAAACATAAATAGTGAGGGTGATGTCAGACCTGACCCGTTTTTTCCTATAACTATTGGAAATATCATAAAACAAGATTTTGGTGAGATTTGGCAAAGTGGAGAGTTACTTGAGAAGCTTAGAACTCATCCACGAGAAGTTACTGGAATCTGTAGTGAATGTGAGCAGATAGATATTTGTAATGGCGGCTCACGTGCTCGTGCTTACGCTATAACTGGAGATTTATGGAGTGAAGATCCATCATGCTATTTAACCAAAGAGGAGAGACAGAGAGATGAAGTTTAAAAGAGCAATACTTGGTGCAACAATCTTTGCATCTATGTTTATAAGTCTAGATGCAAGGGGCGTCAACCCAGTTTTGAGTATGTTAGACAAGGAAGAAAAAATCTTTGTAGTTGAGAGAGAAGACAGCTCTTTGGCAGTTATTGAAAAAGGTTTGACGAAGTCTCATATAAAAGGCGTTCACAACATGAATCACGGTGTTGTGAAGTTTTATGGCAAAGATGGTTACATCATCTCTCGTGATGGCTATGTTATAAAGTTTGACCCTGAAGAAGAAGTGATACTAAAAGAGAAAAAAACAAGCGATAGCGCTATTGGTTTTACAGTTGCTAAAAACTTTATTGCAGTTGCAAACTACGCTAAAAAAAGTGTTGATATCTTAGATAGAGATTTAAATCCTTTGCAATCTTTTGAGACAGGTTCAAAAAATGTCGGTATAAAACAGTATAAAAATTATCTTGTTTTTTCACAAATGAATAATGATAAAATAACAGTTCTAAAAGACAAAAATGAGGGCAAGGGGCTTCCTGATTTTGAGATTTATAAAGAGTTTACAGATGTTGGGGTTATGCCTTTTGATGCGATGATAAAAGATAACAACTTTATAACAGGCTTTTTCCAAAGTGACCATTTTGGAGTTGTAGATCTTGACACTATGAAGTATTCCAAGATAGACATACTGCTAGATGATAGAAAACCAGTCCTAAAAGTTCCTCATTTTGGATTTTGGAGCATTGGTGGAGGGCATGTTTTTATCCCAGCTGTTGGGAACAATAAAGTTTTAGTCTATACACCTGATTTTAAATTTGAAAAGGTTATAGAAACAGAGGGATTACCAGTTTTTACTGCTCTTTCTCCAGATAAAAAGTTCTTAGCTGTAACATTTAGTGGAGAAAAATTCCCAATTTTACAAATCATAGATACTACAACATTGGAAGTTATCAAAAGATTTGAGTTTGATGGAAAAGTTCTGCATGTTAGATGGTCAAATATCAGACCAAATCTCTATGTATCTGTAAATGATACAAACAAAGTAGCAGTTCTAAACACTAACTCATGGTATCTAAGTCGTGAAATATTTCAAATAAAAAAACCATCAGGTATATTTATTTATGAGGAAAAGAGATAATGAGCAGAGTCTACCTAACAGGCGCTGGTCCTGGAGATATAGAACTTTTAACCATAAAAGCACTTAGAGTAATAAAAGAGGCTGATGTTATCATCTACGATAGATTAGCAAATCCAGATATACTAAAAGAAGCAAAAAGTGGCTGTGAGTTTGTATATGTCGGCAAAGAAGATGGCAGGCACATAATGCCTCAAGATGATATAAATGAAGTCATTTACCAAAACGCACTAAAGCATGAGTGTGTTGTTCGTCTAAAAGGTGGCGACCCATTTGTTTTTGGACGTGGCGGAGAAGAGGCACTTTATTTGCTCCAAAGGGGTGTGAAGTTTGATGTTATTCCTGGCATAACTTCTGCTATATCGGCACCTGCATATGCTGGTATTCCAGTTACACATCGTGGTGTGTCTGTTAGTTTTAGAGTTGTAACTGGCCATGAGTGTCCAAACAAAAAAGTCTCTCAAATACCATGGGATAACTTCAAATCAGACGATACTATTGTCTTTTTAATGGGACTACACAATCTTCCTAGAATCTCTAAAAAACTTATCGAACTTGGGAAGAGTCCAGATTTTCCTGTAGCAGTTATCTCAAAGGGAACAACAAAAGATCAAGTGGTAGTTGTTGGAACACTAGAAAACATAGTTCAAAAAGCTAAAGATGTACCAACTCCTGCACTTATAGTAGTGGGAAGAGTTGTAGAACTTAGAGATCAGCTTAAGTGGTTTGAGGGTAATGACTAAGCATAACTACAGGGATGCTATAGAAATTAGCAAAAACATCTACTGGGTCGGAATGTATCTACAAGACGACCCATTTCAGTGTCATCCATACTTTATAAAAAATGGCAATGAGTCTATTCTTGTCGATCCTGGTTCAATGCTAGAGTTTGAAGAGACGGTTAGAAAAGTAAAGAGTATAGCTGATCTAAGTAGCATAAAGTACATTATACTTCATCACCAAGACCCAGACTTAGCAGCTGCAGTTCCTGAGATTGAGAAGCTTATAGATAGAGATGATTTACTCATAGTTACACACTCACGAACAGCCTTATTGATAAAACATTACCTTATAAGCTCAGGTTATTATAATATAGATAAAAATGACAACAAGCTCATCACTTCAAGTGGATTAACACTCGAATTTCATACTACTCCATACTGCCACGCGCCAGGCGCCTTTGTGAGTTATGAGCCTGATACAAAGACGCTTTTTTCAGGTGATATCTTTGGAGGAATTGAAAAATCATGGGAATTTTATGCAGATGAGACATACTTTCTTAAAGCAAAACAGTTTCATCAAGAGTATATGCCAAGTAAGGATATTTTCAACTTTGCACTACAAAAGATAGAAAAATTAGACTTAGAACTCATTGCGCCGCAACATGGCTCTATTATTAAAAAGAAGTATATTAAAACTCTTATAGAAGATATGAAAAATTTAGAGTGTGGAATATATATAGATGCTAAGTACAACCAAGAGCTGCTAGACACTATAAACGAGCTAAAAGAGAAAAAAGAGACTATAAAAGAGAGAGATAGACAGCTTTTTGAGCAGGCAAAAAGAGCTGAAATGGGTGAAATGATAGGAAATATCGCACATCAATGGCGACAACCTTTAGCCATTATAAACACAATTTTAGCTATATTAAAAGAAAAAAGTAGTGCTAAAATATTAAAGAGTAAAGAATTAGAGCAAAAAATATGGGCAATGGAAGAGAAAGTAGAGTATATGTCTGACACCATAGAAGACTTTATGAACTACTATAAACCAAACAAAGATAAGAGTCTATTTAGTATAAATGAGGCCATACAAAGGGCTTTAAAGATTACAAACTATACGGTGCAAAACCATCAGATAGA
>JAVEST010000107.1:0-6562 GCA_034006465.1 Sulfurimonas sp.
TTTTGTCGTATAATCCGAGTTATGGAAACCTTAAACATAGATAGAGATAAATACAAGATAAATAAGCTTAAAAATTATACAAAAAGCATGAGCATTTTGATGGTTGAAGATTATGAACCTTTGCATCAGAGCCTCAAAAAGATATTAACTTCTCTATTTTTAAATGTAGATGCAGCTTTTGATGGAGAAGAAGCCCTGTCTTTGTATAGAGATAAGCTAAAAAGCAGTGAGAATTATGACATAGTTTTGAGTGATATCGCTATGCCAAATATGAATGGGATGGAACTTTCAAAAGCCATAAAAAATATAAATCCCACACAAAATATAGTCATCCTCTCTGCACATAAAGATGCAAACTATCTTTTAGAGTTTTTAAACCTTGGCATCAGACGCTTTATACCAAAACCAGTTGATTTTAACTTTTTACTAGATGAATTGTCGCTTGTTTGCTTAGCAATATATAAAGAGAATGAACTCTCAAATATCATAAAACTCTCTGAAAGTATATACTTCAATACAAAAGAAAAGACTCTATATGAAGATAAAAAGGAGATTATTTTAAACTCATCTGAGAAGCTAATCTTAGAAGTGCTTATTTTGGCATTAAATCAAAGCGTATCAAATGATGAGATAGTAAACTATCTCTACTTGTTTTCAAAAGATGTGAGTCTGGACAATGTAAGAAAGCTTGTGTATAAACTCAGACAAAAACTCCCACACGAACTTATACAAAATGTTCATGGCATAGGATATAGAATAGTTCAACAGTTTTAGCACTTTTAATATAACTAAAGCTAATTGAACCCTCTGACAAATCTATAAACTAGATTCCGTGTAAAGCACTAAACAACGAGACATGCGTTATCCTGAACTTGATTCAGGATCCAGTTTAATACTTCTTTAGAGCATTTAATTATATATTTTCCAACTATTACGATATATTCAGTTTTAATCGACTATAACTCTTAACAAAATTTGCTTGTAACGATAAGAATAAAAAAAAATCTATTCAAAAAATCTATTCAAAAAAGGTACTTTAAGAGCAGATTATTTCATAAAATAGTGGGTTCTCTTTTATCTAATTTAAATCTATATCTACTTTTAAAAACATAAGATTATATAATATTTAACACTTATAAATAAGCCTATAATCTAGTGTGTTAATATTAGTATATTATCAGTTTAATATACTACAATTCCTGTCAATATTTGACTATATTGAGCAATATCAAAAAAACATAAAAAGTAGGTCCTCTATAAAATGATTAAATTTTCTCGTTTATTATTTTTGCTATTTATAATTTTTTATAATACTTCACTATCTTCTAGTGCCATAAAAAAGGCTGATGACAAAAAACAAATACTTGTCCTTCACTCTTATCATAGTGGTATGACTTGGGTTGAGAACATCAATAAAGCTATCATAGATATAATCAAACCAGAGAAGAGTAACTACATAATTCATACGGAGTATATGGATTCTAAAAGATATAACACTAAGAGCTATTATGAGAGTTTAAAAGAGTTTTATAAAAATAAATATAGAGATATGAAGTTTGATATCATTCTCTCTTGTGACAACAATGCTTTTGATTTTTTACTTGATGCGCGAGATGAGATTTTTGGTGATACACCTATCTCTTTTTGCGGTGTAAATGATTTTAAAGAACAGAGCATAAAAAACATTTCAAACATTACTGGAGTTGCAGAGAATTTCTCAGTATATGAGACAGTAGATATCATTTTAAAACTTCACAAGGGTGTTAAAAATATCTTTATTATCAATGATTATTTAGAAACTGGGTTAGCATGGAAAAAAAATATAAAAAAAGATTTAGCCTCCTATGAAGATAGAGTAAAATTTACATATTCTAGTAACTTATCACTTGAAGATTTAAGAGATGAGATAGCAAATCTTAGTAGTGATACAGTAGTACTTTTGGGTGTATACTATGCAGATAAAAACAAAAAATACATAACCTATGAAGTAGTTGGGGAGTATCTCTTGCAGGCAAGTAGCTCACCAGTATATTGTCTTTTGAACTTTAATGTTGCTAATGATGTGGTTGGTGGAAAAGTCATCGGTGGATATACTCAAGGCGAGAGAATGTCTAAAATAGCTTTGAGGATTTTAAACGGTGAAGATGCAAGCAGTATAGCTGTAGAAAACTCCCAAGCAAATGAATTTGTTTTTAACTATAAGGGCTTAAAAAAACATAATATTGACGAGGCAAAATTACCTAAAGATTCTAAAATTATAAATAAACCTTTCTCTTTATATGAAAAATATAAAACTATATTGTTCTACATAATAGCTCTTTTTGTCACAATTATTACTCTGTTTGCTTTCTTTTTATTCTATTTAAAAATAGCCAAAAAAACAAATCAAAAAGATATGATAGTAATTAATATCATTAGATTTAGCCCTATCTTCTTCATCCCATTAATAACTGCAATCTTAGTTTGGTTGTTTATATATTCAGCAAACGAAAATTTACAAGATAGGAAATATGCTGAGAGTCAAATATATATAGAAAACATGAAGCTCAAATCAAAACTAGAAGTAGATAGGTTTGTTCAAATAGCACAACATAGATTTACACTCAAGTACGATAACAAAGAGATGGTAAAATCAAATCTCCTAAGCATAGCATCTGGTATTCGGTATGGAGATAATGGCTACATAATAGTTGGCAGTATGGATGGGATTATGTTACAGCATCCGCAAAAAGAGTTGATTGGTGCTAGATTTGAGGATGCTAAATATATAAAGGCTAAAAGAGTTTTTGATTTGTTTAAAGAAAAAATAGATGCAAAAGGTAGAGGCTTTGTCTCTTATATGTGGGAGAATCCAACTACTAAAGAAAATGAAGAAAAATTAACCTATGTAAACTATATACCTGAGCTTAACTGGTATGTGGCATCTGGAGTTTATCTTGATGAACTTGACATCTATATAGAAGATAAACTAAAGCAAGATGCACTTTATGATGAGAAAAATATAAACATAATAATCTTAGCATCTGTTGTCTTGTTGGTTTTTAGCTTAATACTCTCTATAGCAATCTCTGCAATAATTAAAAATATATTTATATTTTATAAAAAAAGTATTTTACTAGAGTTGCAAAAGATAAAAGAAGTAGAGAAGTCTAAAGAGAAGTACCAACATTTAGCCAATACAGATAGCCTAACTAAAGCACATAATAGGTTCTCAATAATGCAGATAATAGATGATGAACTCCTATATGTTAAAGAAACTAGTCTAAGTTTATCTATCTTAATGTTTGATTTGGATCACTTTAAAAAAGTAAATGATATGTATGGACATAGTGCTGGAGATAGCGTACTTAGTGATATTACGAAGCTTGTTAAAGAGAACCTAAGAGATGCAGATAAGATTGGTAGATATGGTGGTGAAGAATTTTTGGTGATATTGCCAAATACTAATTTAAATACAGCAAAAATTATTGCAGATAGAATAAGAGAGAAAGTAGAATTGTTCGACTTTAAGGATGTAGCAATAGTGACTATAAGCATAGGGGTGATAGAAGTTTTTAAAGATGAAACTAAGCATGAGCTATTAAAACGAGTAGATGGCTTGCTATATCAAGCAAAAGATGAGGGCAGAAACAGAGTTTGTTCTTAAAAGTCTAAAATTTTAACAAAATTAGCAAAAATTGTTCCAACTCTTACTATACTCTCAGTTTTAATATTCTACAATGTTCGACAAAATAACAGATAAAGTACATAAAAATGAGAATAGATAAGTTTTTAAACTCCGTAAATATAACAAAAAGGCGTTCAGTCGCTCAAGATATGATAAACAACAAGGTTGTTTTGATAAATGGTACAGTAGCAAAGGCTAGTAAAAATGTTGAAATTGGTAGCATTATTAGTATCAACTTTTTAGAGAGTACCAAAATGTATGAGGTACTTAAGATTCCTACTGCAAAATCAACTCCAAAATCACTTCAAGGTGAGTATGTAAAGGAGTTGTCGTGACTTATGAGAGAGCAAAAGAGCAGTTTGTCTCACTCTTTAACAATGAGTTAAATGAAGAGGAGATGCTAGAGTTTTTGATTAGCATAAAGCTAGATGCCAACACTCCAGTTGAGACAATTGCGGCTGCGGCTGAAGTAATGCGGCAAAATGCTCTAATGCTTCCAATATCTAGTGCGCTTAGAGACAAGTCCATAGATGTTGTAGGAACTGGTGGAGATAAGATAGGAAGCTTTAATATCTCATCAACCGTTGCCATTATACTAGCAGCTTCAGGATGCTATGTTGCAAAACATGGAAGCCGTTCTGTTACTTCAAAGTCTGGAAGTGCAGATATGTTTGAAAAGTTGGGCGTTAGATTAGATTTGAGTATAGAAGATAGTGCAAGGCTTTTAGAAGAGAGTGGCTTTACTTTTATGTTTGCTGCAAATCATCATCCCGCTATGAAATTCATTATGCCTGTTAGAAAAAATATCCCTGATAAAACTATCTTTAATATCCTAGGACCACTTACAAATCCTGCTGGAGTAAAGAAGTCACTTCTTGGTGTTTTTAACAAATCTTTTGTATCAAAAATGGCAGAAGCTCTAAAGATAAATGGTGCAAAATCCACTATGGTAGTAAGCTCAAAAGAGAACATGGATGAGATAAGTATTTCTGATATTACTTTCGCTTCACAACTCTACAAAGGCGAAGTAAAAGAGTTTGAAATTGACCCACAAATCTATGGCATAAAGAGAGCGCCTCTTAGTTCTATTGTTGGTGGAGATGCAAGTTATAATGCTGTTATACTTAGAAATATTCTTGACTCTAAAGCTACAGATGCACAAAGAGATATAGTGCTAATTAACACAGCGGCAGCTCTTGTAGTTGATGGAATGGCTAGAGATATGCAAGATGGGCTTGAAATCGCAAGAGAGAGTATAAAATCAGCAAAAGCCAAAGAAAAACTTAGAAAAATCATTGAAATATCAAATAAATTATGAAAAAATATCTACTTAAATTAGACCAAATCACCACTTTAGCACAAGATATTTGTGAAAACTTTGATAATGGGGTTATAATCCTAAGAGGAGACTTGGCAACTGGTAAGACAACTTTTGTAAAAGAGTTTGTAAAATACAAAGGGATAAAAGAAGATGTAACATCGCCAACATTTTCTCTTCAACAATCTTATGGAGATAAGATTTTTCACTATGATATTTATAACCATGGATTGGATCATTTTATCTCTTTGGGAATGCTTGAAGAGTTAGAAAGAGATGGGGTGCATCTAGTAGAGTGGGGTGATGAAAAACTCAAAGATATTTTAGATAGTGCAGAGATAAGAAATATGACAATTAGTATAAAAAAAATAGATGATAATAGTAGAGAATATGAGGTAGATTATGCACACGCTTAGAGCAGTTAACTTAAAGAAGAAGATAAAAGATTTAGAGATAGTAAAAGGGATGAGCCTTGAAGTTAGCAGTGGAGAAGTTGTAGGACTTTTGGGACCAAATGGAGCTGGAAAAACTACTACTTTTTATATGATATGCGGACTTGTAGAAGCGAGTGGTGGAGAGGTTTTTTTTGATGGAGAAAATATCTCAGATATGCCTTTGCATGAAAGAGCGATGAAAGGCATTGGATATCTTCCTCAAGAGGCTTCTATCTTTAAAGATTTGAGTGTTGAAGATAATCTGATGGTAGCAGCTCAAGTTGGTTATAAAGACAAAGAGTCTCAAGAAAAAAGAATCTTAGAGCTTTTGGATATGTTTAATATTGAACCGATTCGTAACCGAAAAGGAATTAGTCTTAGTGGTGGAGAGAGACGCCGTGTTGAGATAGCTCGTGCCTTGGTAAATCGCCCGAAGTTTTTGCTTCTTGATGAGCCATTTGCGGGAGTTGACCCCATAGCTGTACTAGATATACAAAATGTTATTCATCAACTTGTATCTTACGATATTGGTGTTTTGATAACTGATCATAATGTTCGCGAGACTCTTGCTGTTTGTGATCGGGCTTATGTGATAAAAGCTGGTTCACTCCTTGCATCTGGAACAAGCCAAGAGATAGGACAAAATGCAGATGTTAGAAAACACTATCTTGGCGAGGAGTTTAAGCTCTAAATAGCTTAAAGTATCATGGCTACACTAAGGCAAAATACCAGCGTTGCAACGAAGCATAAGCTTTCAAATACTTTGAGAAATTGGCTTCCTATTTTACACTCTAGCCTCGGAGACTTAAGTGATGCTATGGCTCCTTTTGTTGAGGGTAACCCAGTAGTAGAGATAAAATCTGGGTATGAAGAAGAGTTTGCTAAAAAGATTCCTAAAAAAATTCTAAGCGGACATGTAAGTAACTCAAGAACCGAGCAGATAGAAGCTCTGACCATTCAAAGCAGATCTCTTTATGAAGTTTTAGACGAACAGATAGGAAAACCACTCTTTCCGACGCCACTTTCGCAAAAAGTAGCCTCATTCGTAGTAGAAAACCTAGATGAAGATGGCTACTATGAGGGAGATACAAAGAGTTTTTGTGATGCAAATACTTTGAGTGAAAATGAATTTGAAAAAGTTCG
>JAVEST010000108.1:0-6506 GCA_034006465.1 Sulfurimonas sp.
TAAAAAATTTGCCACATGTTGCAGATATAAATACACTCTTAAAACTACTATCAAACCTTGGTGCAACTTGTGAGTTTTGTGAAGATAGAGTTATAGTTGACACTTCAACCCTCGCTCAAACTAAAGCAACATATGACATAGTTAAAACCATGAGAGCATCTATCCTTGTTTTAGGCCCAATACTAGCTAGATTTGGGCATTGTGAAGTCTCACTTCCAGGCGGTTGCGCTATTGGGCAAAGACCAGTTGATTTGCATTTAAAAGCACTAGAACAGATGGGTGCAAAGATAAATATAGAAGCTGGTTACATCCATGCCGTCGCACCAAATGGGCTTAAAGGTTGTGAGATTGTTTTTGATAAGATAACAGTAACTGGGACTGCAAACATTGTTATGGCAGCAGCCCTTGCATCTGGAGAGACAACTATTGTAAATGCTGCAAGAGAGCCTGAAGTAGTTCAACTTTGTGAGATCTTAAATGCAAGCGGTGTGAACATAGAAGGCATCGGAACAGCTGTTTTAAAGATTTCTGGTACTGATGGTAAATTAGTTGAAATAAAAGAGTTTTCAGTTATTCCAGACCGAATAGAAGCTGGAACCTATCTTTGTGCTGGAGCTATCACTCGCTCTGAACTAACCCTTACGCATGTAAATGCTAAGCACCTAGGCTCAGTTTTAGCAAAACTTGAAGAGATGGGCTCTAGCTTTACAATCACACAAGACACCATCACAATCCACCCATCAAAAGTAATAAAACCTGTAAAGATTGTAACTCAAGAGTACCCTGCTTTTCCAACAGATATGCAAGCACAATTTTTAGCTCTTGCAACGCAAGCAAAAGGCACATCTATCATAGAAGAAAAACTCTTTGAAAACAGATTTATGCATGTGAGTGAACTTCAAAGAATGGGTGCAGATATATCTTTAAACGGTAATGTAGCAACCATAAATGGTGGCACAAAACTAAGCGGAACTGATGTTATGGCGACTGATTTAAGGGCTTCAAGCGCGCTTGTTTTAGCTGGACTTGTAGCAGATGGCATCACAAACGTACATAGAATCTACCATCTTGATCGTGGTTATGATGCACTAGAGAAAAAGCTAGAAGCTGTCGGAGCAAATGTAAAAAGACTAAAAGAATAATCTCTTTGGCTTTGAGTACAGGGAATGTTTTTCTTTAGAAAAATGTTTACCGAAGCTCAAAAATAGAGCCAATAGTACATATATTTACTTAAATATAATCATCTCATAGATGCTTTTTTTAGTTACAAGTGCCTTGTCTGGAGATACTGCATGAGAATTTTGTGCACGAGAGACTTTATGTCTTAAGTCTAGTATCTCTGCCTCCATCTCATCTACATTCTCTTTTAATCTCAATATAATATCCACGCCTGCTAGGTTTACACCAAGCTCACGAGTAAGCCTAAGTATAAGTTTTATCTTATCTATATCTCTTTGAGAATATAGTCTTATACGACCATTTGAGCGTGAAGGTGAGATAAGATTTTCTCTCTCATACTGCCTTAAAGTTTGCGGATGTATATCTAAAATCTTTGCAACAATACTAATTAAATAGACTGGTTCATCGTACTTATGGATCATAATCTCTCCTTTTTATTTTATCTATTCATTCAAACGAACTCGTCCGCTTTTCTAAAAAAACTTCGTTTTGTTTACTCTTTTGGAAGCTTCTCTTTCATGATTTTTATCAAATCTTCATCAAGATCTTCAATTTTAGGTAGTACTATATTTGCCTCAAGATACAAATCGCCACGAACCTTAGTTTTTCTATTCATTGCACCCATCTCTTTAACACGGAACCTCTGTCCTGCTTTAGTGTTACTTGGAACTTTTAATTTAATCTCTTTTTCTAAAGTTTTTATAGAGATTTTATCGCCAAAAAGCGCAGCATAAAGAGGAACATCAAAGCTTTTTATAAGATCATCATCTTCTCTTATATACTCTGGATTTGCTGCTACACTAATCCTTAAAAACAGATCCCCTACTCTTCCACCTTGAGCGTGTCCTTTACCTTTAACACGCATTTTCTCGCCACTTTTTACACCTGCTGGGATTTTAATATCAAATCTATCACCATTTACTGAGACTGAGTGCGAACCGCCAAGAATAGAGACACTAAAAGGTATAGTTACACTTGTCTCTATGTCTAAGTTTGGTTGTTGCTGTTGGGCTCTACTAAAACCGCCGCTCTCAAAAGGGTTTGAGCTGCCAAAGCCACCAAAGCCACCGCCCCCTGAGAACATCTGACGAAGTATCTCATCCAAATCAGCGCTACCACCTGCTTGGGAACGAGAAAAATCATGGAAATTTTGACCACCAAACATATTATCGCCGTGTCTGTCGTACTGCTGTTTTTTCTCTTTATCGCTTAATATTTCATAAGCAGCATTTATCTCTTTAAATTTATCTTCAGCACCTTTATCTTTGTTTACGTCTGGGTGATACTGACGTGCTAGCTTTCTGTATGCCTTTTTAATCTCACTCTCGCTCGCATTTTCTGATACTTCAAGAGTCTTATATAACGATTTAGCCATTTGTTCTTTTCCTATCTTTTGTATTATAATTGTTAGAATAACTAAGCGGTATTATATCACAAGAGTTGAGTGGATGTCAATCAAGGTGTTTATTAATTTAATGTTTTTTATAGTTAAGCAGACTAAACAGTTAGCACTGAGTTTAGTATTTTAAAAGGTAAATAGTTGAATTCTTAAGTAAAAAATAGATAAGATAATTGCTTGTTAACTAAAAATCATTTGTGAGAATTAAATATAATGAATAAGAGTAATAAGAAACCTACTATTTTAGTTATTGATGATACGCCTGATATCCTTAGCTTAGTGATGGAACTTTTAAAAGATGACTACAGTTTAAAGCTTGCTAATGGTCCACATAAAGCTCTTAACTTACTTCAAAGTGAGCCAGAAATAGACTTAATACTTCTAGACATTATGATGCCAGAAATTGATGGCTTTGAGATGTGTAAACTCATAAAAAACAACCCTCTCTATGCCCAAACACCCATAATATTTCTAACAGCCCTTGAAAAAGTATCAGATATAGTAAAAGGCTTTGAATATGGAGCAGTTGATTATATTACAAAACCCTTCATCCCTGAAGTTTTAAAAGCAAGGGTAAAGACTCATGTTGAATTAAAACTCTTTTACAACAAGATGCTAGATGACTTAAAATCCAAAGATGAGATGCTATTTAGACAAAGTAGAATGACTACATTAGGAGAGATGTTTGAAAATATCACACATCAATGGAAACAGCCTCTCTCTATTATAAATATGAGCTGTTCAGTCTTAAAAATGAATCACGATTTTGGCGAATTGGATATCGACGACTTGATGAAAACTCTTGATACTATTACATCAGAAGCGCATTTTCTATCACATACAATTGATGACTTTAGAGACTTTGCAAGAAATGACAAAGAGAGGGAACTGTTTGATTTAAAAGATATTTTTGCACATGCTGTAGAGATTTTATCCCATAGATTCGGCAAAACATCCATAGATGTGCATAATGATATTATGAGTTTTAAATATCGTTCATATAAAAATTTTCTAATTCAGATACTAATAAATATCTTAAACAATGCTATTGACGTGATTAAAACAGATAGTGAACAAAAATGGGTAAAAGCAAAATCTTTTTTAAAAAAGGATGAGATAATCCTTCAAATTTGTGACAATGGTGGTGGGATAAAGATGGATAATATAGAATCTATCTTTGAAAAACATGTCACTACAAAAGATGACAAAGAGGATTCTGGAGTGGGCTTATATATGTGTCGCCAAATTATACAGAAGAAATTAAATGGAAGCATTATTGCATACAATACTAATGATGGTGCATGCTTAGAACTTCGCCTACCTATTGTAGATGAGGAATAGCCTGAATGTCAAAATATATTGAAGAAAAAAACTTGCGAAAAACTATTTTAGTTGTAGATGATAATGCTGAAAATCTTTTTCTTATTTTGGATCTTCTAAAAGACAAATATAGAGTAAAAGTAGCAAATAGTGGTGAAAAAGCACTTAAATATCTTGAGTGTTCAGATGCCATAGACCTAATATTACTTGACATCATGATGCCTGGGCTTAGTGGATACGATGTTATTAAAGTATTAAAAAAAGACATTAAAACAAAAGATATCCCTGTTATTTTTTTAACTGCAATGAGAAATGTGGAAGATGAACAAAAAGGGCTTGAGATGGGAGCGGCTGATTATATTACAAAGCCTCTTTCAGCATCTATAATGCTCTCAAGAATCAAGACTCAGCTAGAAAATAAAGAAGCAAAAGATTTTTTAAAAGATAAAAATACATATTTAGAAAAAGAGATAATCAAAAGAACAAAAGAGGTGTCTGTTATTAAAGACGTGACAATACTTACTCTAACTTCTCTTGCTGAAACAAGAGACTTAGATACAGGAAATCACATAAAAAGAACACAGCACTATATCTCTATCTTAGCAGTTGCACTAAAGAGTCACCCTAGATTTAGGGAGTATCTAAGTGATGAAATGATAGAAACTCTCTATAGATCTGCTCCCTTGCATGATATAGGGAAAGTAGGTATCGCCGATAAAATTCTTTTAAAGCCAGGGACTCTTACTCTAGAAGAGTTTGAGATAATGAAGAGACACACAACTTTAGGCAAAGATGCAATAGAGCATGCCGAAAGAGAACTTGGCGTAGAAGTAAAATGTTTAAGAGTTGCAAAAGAGATAGCCTTCAGCCATCATGAAAACTATGATGGGAGCGGCTATCCACTTGGACTTTGTGGTGATGAAATTCCAATCTCAGCAAGACTTATGGCAGTGGCTGATGTATATGATGCTCTTATAAGTGAGAGAATCTACAAAAGTGCTATCTCTCATGAAGAAGCAGTAAAAACAATAGTACAAGGCAGCGGCTCTAAGTTTGATTCTGACATAGTAGATGTCTTTGTAGCATGTCATAATGATTTTTTAAGAGTTGCAAAAAATTTTCTTGATAATGCATCTGTAATTGAGCAAAAAAGTGAACAACTAAGTCAAATATTGTAAAATATTAAAAGGATTGATATGAAAGTTATTATATTGTTTATTTATTTTATATTTTCTCATCTTATTTTTGCTGCAGAACTCAAAGATTCTTTAACTAAGACAGAATTAGAGTGGCTGCACAATCATCCCACAATAATATATTCTACAAATCCAAACCATCTCCCTTATGAAGCTTTTGATAGTGACGGCAATCACATAGGAATGGTAGCTGATTATCTAGATATTATAGAGGAAAAACTAAATATCGAGATACAAAGAGTTCCATCTCACTCTTGGCCAGATGCTGTTAAAAACAAGCACACGCAAGTTGATATATCGAGTAACTATACAAATAATAAAGATTTTTTGAACACGCATATCATGACTCATGGCTTTATTAAAAGTCCAATTGTACTTATTAAACAAAGAGCTGATTATCAACCATTTATATCAAGTTTATCAGAGTTAAAAAATGAAAGAATTGCTCTAGGAAGGAGACACTCCTTTTTAAAGAGTGTCTTTGAAAACTATCCAAATCTTAATTATAGAGAGGTAAATAGTATAGAAGATGGGCTTAAAGGAGTAGCTTCAGGGGAGTACGAAGCCGCTTTAGTGACTTTAAATACTGGAACCTACAACATAGCTAAACACGGCTTACATAATTTACAGGTTGTTGGCAAATTAATATTTGAGATGGATCTTTGATTTCAGGTAAAAAAAGAGTATGCGCCTTTTGTAGGCATCTTAAACAAAGCATTAAGCTCAATAACTCAAGAAGAGCATCAAAGAATCTCAAATAAATGGACAAATATAGAGGTTAAAAATAGGATAATATCTAAATATATGTGGATATCTATAGCCCTAATAGCCTTTTTGTTAATACTCTTTTTTTACATAAACTATGAATTAAAAAAGAAGGTAACAAAGAGTACTTCTAAACTATCTAAACTCTTAAACTCTTTTGGTGAACATGTTATTGCCTCAAAAACAGATTTAGATGGAAATATAACCTATGTTAGCAAAGCCTTTTGTAAAATAAGCGGCTACTCATCAGATGAGCTAATAGGTCAAAATCATAGAATAATAAAACATCCAGATAACAGCCCTGCTGTCTATACTGATCTGTGGAGAACTCTAAAAAGCGAAAAAACTTGGCGCGGTGTAGTTAAAAATAAAAAAAAAGATGGTGGAAGCTATTGGTCACAAACTGTTATAGAGCAAAATTATGACGACTTAGGAAAGGTAGTAGGATACACAGCTATTAGAAATGATGTTACTGCAAAAGTTGAACTTGAAGATCTTACTACAAATCTAGAAAAGATAGTTAAAAGTAGAACAGAGGAACTTTTTGAACTCAATATTCAACAAAAGACTATATTTGATTCTGCCACCATTGGAATAATACTGCTAAAAGATGGAGTTATTAAACAGATAAATAATGAAGCTTGTAA
>JAVEST010000100.1:0-6984 GCA_034006465.1 Sulfurimonas sp.
TTAAAAGTAGAACAGAGGAACTTTTTGAACTCAATATTCAACAAAAGACTATATTTGATTCTGCCACCATTGGAATAATACTGCTAAAAGATGGAGTTATTAAACAGATAAATAATGAAGCTTGTAAAATGTTTGGATATAAAGAAAGCGAACTTGTTGGCAATACTACAAATAGTTTTTGTGAGGAAGAAGATTGTAATGAAAATGTAGAAAGGCATTACGAACCTTTAAGAGCAGGTAAAATTTCTATATGGGAGCAAAAATTAATCAGAAAAGACAAGACTTCCTTTGTAGCTAAAATCCACCTAAAAGCAAAAGATGCCAATGACCTATCTAAAGGCATTGTTGCAACGATAAGTGATGTCACGCTAGAGCATAAAGCTCTAGAAGATATAAAAGGTGCAAAGAGAATAGCTGAGGATGCCACAAAAGCAAAAGGCGAATTTTTAGCAAATATGAGTCATGAGATAAGAACGCCTATGAATGCTATTATAGGTATGTCTTATCTAGCTCTTGGAACAAATCTAAACAATCAGCAAAGAAGTTATGTTCAAAAGATTGAAAATGCTGCAAAAAATCTTTTAGGCATCATAAATGATATTTTAGATTTTTCAAAAATAGAAGCAAACAAAATGGCTCTTGAACATAAAGAGTTCTATCTTGAATCTATCTTCGAAAACTTAATGGATATTTTTGTCTTTAAGATACAACAAAAAAGGCTCCAACTCCTTTTTGATATAGATAAAGATACACCATCCGTGCTTGTAGGAGACTCTTTAAGACTCTCTCAAATCTTAATTAATCTAGTTGGCAATGCTGTTAAATTTACTCAAAAAGGTGAGATTATCATTAGTGTAAAGGTGCTACAAAGAGCAGATCATCATATTAGACTAAAGTTTGAGGTAAAAGATAGTGGTATTGGTCTCTCTGACGAACTAATTAAGAGGCTATTTGCACCTTTTGAACAAGCAGATGGCTCTACAACAAGAACTTATGGTGGCACAGGGTTAGGACTTTCAATATGTAAAAATTTAGTCAAGATGATGGGTGGAGAGATAGGCGTAGAGAGCGAACTTGGCAAGGGAAGCACTTTTTACTTCGATGTCAAACTTGGTTTAACAAAAAACAATAAACAGTTCCTTAATGACAATATTGCAGAGAAGCTCCTTACCCCATCAAATCTTTATGACACAGTTTTATCAGCTTTTGGGCAACAAACAACAAAGTACAGCAACTACAATAACATAGCTAAATCTGTCGGTGGTGGAGTGCTTTTAGTAGTAGAGGATAATTACGATAACCAAGAGATTGCAAAAGAACTTTTGAAAAAGGTAGGAGTTAAAACAGATTTTGCTTCTAATGGGATGGAAGCCATAGAAATGGTTAAAAAAAATGAGTATGATGCTGTGCTTATGGATTGTCAGATGCCAGTTATGGATGGTTACGAAGCAACAAAAATATTAAAAGATGATAATCGATTTAAAAATATCCCTATCATTGCCATGACAGCAAATAGCACACTAGCCGATAAAGAGCAGTGCCTTTTAATTGGCATGAGTGATATTATCACAAAACCTATCAATATTCATAATTTTTATAGCATACTTATAGAGTGGGTAAAACCAAAAAATCCTACTTTTGGGTTAACGCCAAATAAGTCAAAAAACTCTAAAATAAATCTTCACGGTATGCAGATCAAGGGAATGAGTGTAGATAAAGCTCTTATGAGATTTCAAGGGGATGATGAGATACTCTTTAATATGTTAAAAAGATTTTCAAATTCGCAAAAAGATACTCTAGATATGATATCTTTTACTTTTAAAATTGGTGATATACAAGGCTTGCAAAGAGATATTCATACTTTAAAAGGCTTATGCGGCAATTTGGAAGCAGAGTACCTTTACAAAGAGTTGCAAAAATTAGAGCAAGAGTTAAAGTCGCCAACCCAAAATAGAAACTATATAGAATCTATGATTTTAGATATAGGTAAAAACTTAAAGGCTCTGATCACCTCTATAGATGAAAATCTTATAGCTTTTGAAAAACTCTCAAATGTAGAAGATAGTAGAGTGGTATCAAGCAGTTTTGATATAGCAGAGATAGCGAGTGAATTATCTGAACTAGATGAACTCTTTAGAAGCCTTGATTCAGATGCACTTGAACACGCACAAATAGTAGTTAAAAAATTAACCAATCACGTTTCAAAAGAGAAGCTAGACTCCATGTTAGAAGCCTCTCTTAATTTTGATTTTGAAGAGGCACAATTATTTCTAAAAGAGATTTCAAAAGAGTTAGAAATAGATGTTTTTTAGTATAAACAGAGGAGTTAAACAGCATGTCTAAAGAGAGTTTTTTAGCACTTAAGCAAAAGGTTGATGCATTAACACTTTTATATGTTGAAGATAATAAAGGTTTACAGGAACAAGCAGGCAAGATTTTTAAAAAAATTTTTAAAAATCTTATGTTGGCGGATAGCGGAGAGAGCGCTTACCTACTCTTTAAAGAGCATCAACCTGATATTGTTATAACTGATATAAATATGGGCAAACTAAACGGCCTTGAACTTTCAAGAATGATTAAAAAAATAAACCCTTTTGTAAAGATAATCATAACATCTGCATTTGATGACAAAGATTATCTATTTGAAGCGATAGATATAAATGTAAGTAAGTATCTAAAAAAACCTATGACAATAGCTGATTTAACAGATGCTATTACTAAAGTGGTAAATGAGATAGAGTTCCAAAACAGTAGAAATGTTTTTGAACACTATATAAAAGATATATTTCATTATCAAGATAGTTTACTTATTCTTATAAAAAACAATGAAGTGCTTATAGCAAATAAAAAATGTCTAGAGTTTTTCTCACAAGAATCTCTAGATGGTTTTAAAGAATTTTTTGTAACTTTTGATAAGCAAATTTTAAAACATAATAATTTTTTATATAACCATGATGATATAGATTGGCTAGAGAGTGCGAAAGATAGTAGCGCGAAGCTTTTCAATGTAAAAATTGCCGATAAAAACAACATAAGTAGGCACTTTATACTAAAAGCCTATAAAATACCAGATAAAGATGAAACCTATATTCTCTCCTTTGATGATATTACCGACTTGAATCTACTTATTATCTATGACAAAGAAGCTATGAAACAGGAGAAGCAAGAGAGTCAAAAAAAGATTATATATGGTGTTTTAGAAGTTGTAAAAAGAAATAACTCCACTATAAAAATATATAATTCCTATAAGGGGATAATCATCTCAAATATTGGTGTTTTAGGGAAGATATCAGAAAAAGAGATTGTGATACAACTACCCTATCTCCAACTTAGAGCAATACAAATAAATAATAACTTAACAATTGAGTCTGAGCTTTTTCCAACTGCCGTTTTTTGTAGTATAGAAAAGATAGATTTTGAAAACTCTTATGTTGTTATAAAAAATTATAAATTTATAGATAATATACCTTCTGAGCAGGAGTATATAAGAGTAACGCCTGAAGAGAATCATAAAATTTCACTATTTTTTGATGAACGAAAAATCCACGCTGATGTTAAAATTATTGATATAGGTATAGGAGGAGCAAAAGTCGCCCTATCTCTCATTCCTCCTGGGTTTAAAGAAGGTGATAAAGTAATAGTAGATATGGTTTTTACATCAGGTGCAAAACCTCTTATTATTAACACAAAAGCCAAGGTAGTTAAGTTGACTGAAGAAAAAAGAGAATTTGTGGTTGTTTTGTTGCTTAATAACGACGCTAATATAAAAAAACTTTTAACAGCTTATATAGCAAATAGACAGATGGCCCTAATAAGAGAGTTTAAAAATCTATCGCTATAGACGAAGCTCGGAGTTGAGGATGCCATTGGCTAGCATTCCTAAAAGCATCGCTTCTTACGATCCTGACAAATTTTAAACCCTCACATCTCTCTCAAAAGCGAGGTTTTAACCTCGCAAGATAAAGGTTAAAGCATATTCTGGTTTTAATGTAAAAAGTGTCTTACCTCAGAAAAATAAAGACTCATCCCAAACTCATTTGCAGCATCTATGATTTCATCATCACGAATACTTCCACCTGGTTCTATCACACTCTTAACACCAGCTGCAGCTGCTGCATCTATGGAATCACGAAATGGAAAAAACGCTTCAGATGCAAGTGCTGCACCTGTTACATCAAGTCCCATCTCTTTAGCCTTTTTTAGCGCACACTGACTTGCATCTACACGGCTAGTCATGCCCATTCCAACTGCTACCATTGCAGAGTTTTTGACATATACTACACAGTTTGACTTTGTAAGAGATGCTACTTTATACGCTATCTCCATATCTTTAAGCTCTTGCTCACTTGCCGCTTTTTTACTAACAAGCTTTGCATCTCTTACTTCATTGTCATTAACCTTATCTGCATCTTGATATACAAAACCACCATCAACATGTTTGAAGTCCTTCTTATCATCTGCTAAAACTAACTTATCACTCCCCTGCTCAAAAAGCTTGATACGCTTTTTAGATGCAAACACTTCTTGAGCTTCTTCTGTAATGCGACCAGCAATGATGACCTCTAAGAAGATTTCATTCATCTTTAGTGCTAACTCCTTTGTTACAACACCATTGACGGCTACTACTCCACCAAAAGCAGAAACAGGGTCACACTTAAGGGCCTCTTCATAAGCCTCAAGAAGTGTAGTTTTTATAGCAAATCCACAAGGATTTCCGTGCTTTGTAATACAAACAGCATTTTCATCTCCAAAGGCAGATGCAATTTTTACAGCACCGCTTAAATCATTAAGGTTGTTAAAGCTAGCCTCGCCTTTTAGAGTTTTAAAGTTATCACTATAGTGTTTGTTAAACTCATATAAAGCACCCTTTTGATGAGGATTTTCTCCATAACGAGTATCCATCACCTTGCTTCCAACTATAAACTGCTTTTTACCAAAACCACCATTGAATCTCTCGTTCATATAGTTTGCTATCATAGAGTCATACGCAGCAGTATGCTCGTAAGCTTTTATCATATAAGAGCGGCGAAAATCTTTTGTATTTTTTTCATTCTCAATGGCATCAATTACCTCATCATAGTCAGCTACATCTGTAACAATTATGACACTATCAAAGTTTTTTGCAGCACTTCTAACCATAGCAGGTCCACCAATATCGATGTTTTCTATGATGTCATCAAAGTCATTAGTTTTTTCTATGGTCTCTTTAAAAGGGTAAAGATTTACACAGACTAAGTCGATAGACTCAACTCCAAGCTCTTTAGCTTGTTGTATATGTGAATCTTTGTCACGGCGATGAAGGATGCCACCATGCACGTAAGGATTTAGAGTTTTTACACGTCCTTCAAAACACTCAGGAAACTTTGTAACCTCATCAATCTCAATAGCTTTTACACCATTTTCAAGTAGTGTTTTGTATGTTCCACCTGTTGAGACTATCTCATAACCATTTTTCACAAGCTTTTTACAAAACTCTACTACACCTCTCTTGTCACTAACGCTTACTAATGCTCTCTTTGCCAAAACTATCCTTTTATCTTCTAAAAATACATTTATTGCAATTTTAGCTAAAATATTATTATGAAACTATAAGCTCCTCATTATAACTCTAGGTTCAACTCTCTTAAAGAATAGTTTAAATACTCTTTCATAACATTGATAATAAAAAATTTACAGAGGTTCTTATAATGAAAAATATTGCAATTCTTTGCTCTGGTGGTGATGTATCTGGGATGAATCCAGCACTAAAACACTTTGTAGAGTACTCCATCCAAAAAGGTTTAACTCCATATTTGGTCTATAACGGATATGAGGGTTTAATAGATGATGATATTAAAGAGGCTAGTTACTGTGATGTCTCTGGCATCATAAATCGTGGTGGTACAAATATAGGAAGTGCGAGAAGTAAGAGATTTCGTGAGAAACAATACAGAGACATTGCAAAGAAAAACCTAGATGCTAGAGGTATTGATATGCTCGTAGCTATGGGTGGTGATGGCTCGTTTAAAGCTCTTGATATCTTCTATAGAGAGAGTGGCATAAAGTTTTGCGGTATTCCAGCAACTATTGACAACGATATAAACGGCACTGACTACTCATTGGGAGTTGATACTGCTCTTAACATCATAAAAGTCTCCATAGATGCCATAAGAGACACCGCTTCATCGTTTAGAAGAGCTTTTGTTATAGAGACTATGGGTAGAGATTGTGGCTATTTAGCACTTATATCACACCTTACATCTGGTTCTGAATTGTGCCTTATTCCTGAAGTTGAGTATGATTTAAAAACGTATGAACAAGAGTTTAAAAAACAGATAAAAAATGGTAGAAGATACTTTATAGCGATAGTATCAGAGGGCATAAGACAAGACTCTTCTGAGATTTCCAAATGGTTTGAAGATGTCATAGGGATGGAGTCAAGAGTAAGCATCTTAGGCCATATTCAACGAGGTGGTAATCCTAGTACTTATGATAGACTTATGGCTTACAAGTTTGTAAATCACGCTATAGATGGACTCCTCGGTGGAAATACAATGAGTGTGATTTGTTATACAAAAAATGGCTTTGAGTTTAAAACAATCGAGGAAGTTACTTCAAAGAAAAAAGAATTAGATGCAGAACTACTCTCATATTTAAATAACAACTAAGTATGTACAAACTAAATTACTTTGTACCCGAAGATGCTAAAGAGAAGACTAAAGAGGCTCTGTTTGATATAGGTGTCGGTAGATATGACAACTATGAGTGTTGCTCTTTTGAGACTCTAGGAGTTGGCCAGTTTAAACCTATAGGAGAAGCAAATCCACATATAGGCAGATTGGACAGAGTAGAGAAAGTACAAGAGTACAAGGTTGAAATGATTTGCAGCGATGAGCTTATAAAAGAGGCTGTAAAAGTTTTAAAAGAGAGTCATCCCTATGAAGAAGTAGCTTATGAAGTTTTTAAGATGGAGGAGTTTTAATCTACAAAACCACTCGAAAAAGT
>JAVEST010000098.1:0-7192 GCA_034006465.1 Sulfurimonas sp.
CATCTCTCTAGGAAGCGAGGTTTTAACCTCGCAAAGAGAGTTTAAACTCTCTCTATTGCTCTTTTAAAAGTATTGAAGTAGTTGTCTTGTAACTCCTCAAGACTCATTAAAACATCATTTATTCTAATGCTATCTCCACCAACTACTCCGATTTTCTCACATGCGAGTGACTCATCAAGCATAGCTTCAAAAGCTTCACAATTTTCAGGCGTAACTTCGATAATAGCTCTACTCATAGACTCTGCAAAGATATCTCTAGTGTCGCTCACGCTCATCTGGGCATCACATCCTAAACCTGAAGTAGCTGCCATTTTTGCAAGTGCAATAGCAACACCACCACTACTTGCATCTTTAGCACACTCTAGTAGATGTTTTTTGTTTGCATCTATTACCAAATCCCAAAGTGCTAACTCTTTTTTATAGTCAATTGTTGGTATCACACCTGCAACTTTGTTAAAAAGCTCTTTCATATAGAGTGAGCCACCAAATTCACTCTTTGACTCACCCACTAAGTAAAGAGCATTGCCCTTACCTTGAAAGCTTGACATCAAAACATTGTTTTGGTCATCATTTACACCAACTGTAGCAATTGATGGAGTTGGAAAAACAGATACTCCATTTGTCTCGTTATAAAGAGAAACATTTCCACCAATAACAGGAGTGTTTAGCTCAAGACAAGCCTCTTTTATACCTAAACAAGCTTGTGCAAACTGCCACATAACTTCTGGGTTTTCTGGGTTACCAAAGTTCAGACAATCTGTTATAGCTAGAGGTCTAGCTCCACTCATAGCAACATTACGCCCTGCCTCTATAGTTGCAGCTGCAGCACCTGCTTTTGGGTCTATATAGCAGTAACGAACATTACAATCAGCACTCATAGCAAGGGCTTTGCCATTCTCTTTTACGCGTATAACTGAGGCATCAAGCATACCACCTTTTTTGATAGTGTTTGTTTGAACCATCGAGTCATACTGAGTATATATCCACGCTTTATCTACAACTTCCATAGACTTAGTAAGCTTCTCAAAGGCATCTTGATTTGAAACCTCTTCAAAGTCATCTATAGTTACATCTTTTAGTGCATCTAAGTAAGTTGGGCGACTCATAGGACGGTTTAATTCTGGTGCTTCTTCACTTACAGGATCGACTGGGACTTCTGCCACTTTTTCTCCGTGCCAAAAAAGTTCCATATTTCCAGTATCAGTTACTTCACCGATAACCGCAGCATCTAAGTCCCACTTTTCAAAAATATCTATAATTGCCTGCTCGCTACCTTTTTTTGCACAAAGAAGCATGCGCTCTTGGGACTCACTAAGCATAAAGTCATAAGGAGTCATCCCCTCTTCACGTGCTGGAACACGGTCAAGATGCATAATCATACCAGCGCCACTTCGCCCTGCCATCTCAAAAGATGAAGAAGTCAATCCAGCTGCACCCATATCTTGGATGCCCACAACATGGTCAGTTTTAAAGAGTTCCATACAAGCTTCAAGTAGAAGTTTTTCAGTAAAAGGATCTCCCACTTGAACAGTTGGACGAAGAGATTTTGACTCCTCAGTAAAGCTATCACTACTCATAACAGCTCCGCCTAGTCCATCTCTTCCAGTCTTTGCACCTACATAGATTACAGGATTGCCAACGCCATCAGCACGACCATAAAAAATCTCATCAGATTTTGCGATACCTAAGTTAAAAGCGTTTACTAAGATATTGCCATTATAACACTCATCAAAGCTAACTTCTCCACCAATAGTAGGGACTCCCATACAGTTTCCATAACCACCGATTCCAGCAGTTACACCACGAACTAAGTATCTCTGATGAGCTGATGTTTTATCATCACCTAAAATATTTCCAAATCTTAGTGCATTTAGAGATGCAACAGGACGAGCGCCCATAGTAAAGACATCTCGCATAATCCCACCAACACCAGTAGCAGCGCCTTGATATGGCTCTATAAAACTTGGGTGATTGTGTGATTCCATCTTAAATACAGCAGCATATCCACCACCGATATCTATAACTCCAGCATTTTCACCTGGACCTTGAATGACCCATGGAGCTTCTGTTGGAAAGCCTTTTAAATGTACTTTTGAAGACTTGTAAGAGCAGTGTTCACTCCACATCGCAGAGAAGATTCCAAGCTCTACTAAGTTTGGCTCTCTTTTTAAAATCTCTTTTATATGCGCATAATCATCTTGAGAAAGTTTATGATTTGCAAGCTGTGTCTCTATATCTGGTAGTTGTTGGCTCACTGAAGATTCCTAAAAATTGATTTTTAATAGGGGGATTATATCCAATTTGTTCTAATAAGAGTTTTAATGAAACCCAAACTTATCTTTAGTTCTCTTGTTTTTCTTTAAGGAATAGATATTTTTGTACTCAATTGTGAGTATCTCATAGTGTTTCGTCTCATTTGGAAGTTTGACATAAAAGTCGTCATCAATCTCTTTTCCTAGCATAGCTTTTGCTAGTGGAGAGTGCATAGAGATAAGCCCTATTTCAGGCTCACTCTCTAAAACCCCACATATTGTATAACTCTCTTCTTCATCGCTCTTAATATTTAAAATATTAACACTACTTCCAAAACTGACTTTATCATGTTTAAACAGAGATGGATCAATAATTTGTGCTTTTTGTATCATGGAGTCAAGGAAAAAAAGTCTTTTATCTATAAAACGAAGTTTCTCTTTTGCAGCAGAATAGTCAGCATTTTCGCTTCTATCCCCTTGTGCAGCGGCTTCTAATTTTTCTTTTGCAGTTTTTGGTTTTTCAACCTCTAGTAGATATTTAAACTCTTCTATTAAAAGGTCGTAACTCTCTATAGTCATAGGTTCTTTAATCATTTTTTAAAGAACCTACTTTTTTCATCATAAATTAGCCCTCAAACCCTAAAATATAGTAGGTTTCTTTATTTTGGAGTTTATTTACTTTAACTTTGAACTTCTCGCTAAAGTGCTTAATCTTTTTATGAGCTTCTTCTGCCGATTCTGAGCTTTGAGCTTCAACTTTTATCTTAAAATGATCATTTGAATTTGATAGTGCTACATAAGAGTTATCAACCTTTAAGTGGTCATGAAGATCCATAATGTGTTTTTGGATTTTCTCATATCCAACAGTATTTTTCTCAATATTCTCAAGTTGGCTCAAAAGAGCGTTGTTTGGTGCATACCCTAGCTGATTAAGCATAGCATCTCTTTGCATATCGGTCCTTTTTAATGTGATATAAAAATAGTATCACTATATTGTAAATATTAAGTTATAATTATACCAATAACTTAATTACAATCAAAAAGAGAGCATTTATGAATGATGAAATATTAAAAAAAATCAAACAATTACCTCCACTTCCAGAATCTGCACTGCAAATAGAAGCTGTCTATCAAGACCCTGATAGTAGCTTTGCTGATATGGTAAAAATTTTAGAAAAAGATCCTCTTTTGACTGCTGACATTTTAAAAGCTGCGAACTCACCACTTTATGGTTTCTCAAGAGAGATAAATGCTATCTCTCAAGCGGTAGGGCTTTTTGGCATGGGAACAGTTAGAGGTTTCGCACTTGCGAGCATAGTTAAAAAAAGTTTTGCGCTAGATCTATCTCCATACAATATCAACAACGATATTTTTTCAGCACTATCAAAAAAACAGCATGGCCTAACAACTGCATGGTGTTTAAGAAAAGAGAACAAACTTCTTGGCGTTTTATCCCCAGCTGCCTTTCTTGTGGAAATTGGAAAGGTTCTCATCTCTCAACAAATTATAGCTGAAGGAAAAACAGAAGCATTCAAAGAGGCACTAAATGAACTTCAAAATGTTGAAGCTGCTGAGAGAAAAATCATGGGAATTGATACCCCTGAGGTAAGTTCTTCTATCTTTAAACATTGGAGATTTGAAGAGGGACTTGTAAACACCATAGCATTTTGTCTAGACCCAGAAAAAGCAGAAGAACAAGACAAAAAGCCAGCACAAATCTTACAAGTTGTTCGTACAACAGTTCCTATAGACAGTATAGTGACAGATGCTAGCGTAGAAGCTGCAAAAGAGTTGATAAGAAGATATGGACTTGATATGCCAAGCTACGATCTAGCTTTAGAAAACATTAGATAAATCCGCTTTGAAATCACTTTTAATCAGACTCACACTAGGTGTGAGTGAACAAGACATAAGTCCAGATGAACTCTCTCATATAAATAGTTTTTTAACAAAAGGCTACATCACTAAAAAAGACAATCTCTATAAGTTTAACTCAAAATACCGTGCTGGAACTCTAGGACTTGTCCAAAAATCAACTGCTTACTTAAATGTTATAGGCGAAAATGTGCGTGACCTTTTTATTGGCGAAGCAGACTTAGCGGATGCCAAAGAGGGAGACCTCATCATAGCTCAAAGACTCCTAGGAGCTAGAGGTACTCCTAGTGCAAAGGTAGCTGAGATTGTGGGCCGTGCAGAGAGTTACAGCATAGCTTATATAGTTTTAAAGCATGATAGAAAATCGCTAGTAAACCTAAAGAACGACCATCCTGTAGGCGTTGAACTCTCTCAAGAAGAGTTAGATAAATATGAGATTGATGATGTTTTTAAAGTGAGCAATCAAGAAAACACTATTATGGAGAGACTTGGAAATCTACAAGACCCAAAGGTAGATGAGAAGATAGTTTTAGCGCAGTATAACAAGCATGATGAGTTTGATGAAGAGGTTTTAAAAATAGCTAGCTCATTTGACGAAGTTGATGCATCTCACTATCCAAATAGAGTTGATTTGAGAAATCTGTCCTTTTGTACCATCGACCCAGTAACTGCAAAAGATTTTGATGATGCCATATATTGGGATGATAAAAATTCAACCCTTTATGTAGCCATAGCTGATGTTAGTGAGTATGTAAAACCTTTTGGAGCGATTGATAATGAAGCTATATATAGAAGCTTTAGCATCTATCTCCCACATCGCTCTATCCCTATGCTTCCACGAGAACTAAGTGAGACTCTATGCTCGCTCCAACCAAACAAAGATAGGCTCTCTTATGTATTTGAGATGAAGCTTGATTTAGACTCACTTGAAGTTAAGCATTCTAAGGTTTATGAAGCCATCATACATTCAAAAAGAAGATTTGATTATGAAGAGATAGATGCACTCTTTGAGGGCAAAGTAGATGCAAAGGATGAAGCTGAAAAAGAGATATTTGCATGGTTAAAAAAGCTCCGAAATATAACCGACGCGCTAAAGAAAAAGAGACTAAATGTTGGTTATGACTTTCACTCTAATGAGCTTGAACTAACCATTGATGAAGAGTCAAATATAGTCTCAACCACTTACGCAGAGGAGACTCCATCACACGCTCTTATAGAGGACTGTATGCTTCTAGCTAACAAAGAAGCTGCTGCAAAGTACTCTCGTGGCATCTTTAGAATTCACGAAGAGCCAAGTCAAACTAAACTTCAAATTCTTTATCAAGAACTAGCTGGAATCGGTATGTCAATAGATATCAAAAACTCCATGAAAGAGACCATCACAGATATACAAAACCAAGCCAAAGAGATGGATCTTGTCTCAGAAGTAGATACTCTTATCATCCGCTCTCAGATGCAAGCGAGATACGCACCTCTAAACTCTGGACACTTTGGACTTGGATTTGAGGCTTACACGCACTTTACTTCACCCATCAGACGCTACTCTGACCTTATAGTTCATAGACTTTTAAAAGCTATCAATAACAACGATACACAAGAGGGTTCTTATGTTTTAAGAAATATTGAGGCACTTAGTATGACCATCAGTGAAAAAGAGAGAGAAGCTAGTAGTATAGAAGCTGAATTTGCCCAAAGAAAGTTTGCAAGATGGGCTAATGAAAATTTAGAAAAAACTTTTAAAGCTAGAATCACAGCAACAAAGCCAGAATATAAGGCTGAGATTATGGATGAGATCAGCGGTGCTAGGCTTTTGATAACTGCTGCAAATAATGCAGTCTTATTTGCTGATGTAACTGTTTGTATAGATAAAGCAGATATTGCAAAGGCTAAGATTTATGCTCATGTCGTAGAGAGTAGCGATGTACAGAGCTGAGTTTGATAAGCATCTACAAAATAATTCCATCTCAAACAGTTTCATACTCTTTGGGGAGAGCCACTTTCTTATAGAGAGCTATGTTGATAGACTAGTAAATGTAGCAGATGCTTCAACCTTGTCTCTATATCATGATGAGTATGATGCAAAACTTGCAAAAGCTCATCTATCACAGGCTTCCCTCTTTAGTGATGTCAATGTTCTTATTATCAAAAGTGAGAAAAAAGTTCCAAAAAAAGAGCTAGATGAGTTAGTGGAACTTTGTGAGAAAAACAAAGACAATATCTTCGTTTATGCTTATTTTGGTGATGATCATAAATCCTATAGCAACGCTTATAAAAACAAAAGCACAATGTGCGTAAGATTTTTCAATCCAAACCACAATGAAGCACTGCAGATGCTACTAGAGATGGCAAAAGAAAAAGATGTAAACATAGATAGATACTCACTAGCGCATCTACTAAATATTCATAACTCTGACATCTCTTTAGCTGCAAATGAGCTGGACAAATTTCGCGTTTTTGACAAAGAGTTAACCACAAAAGATATAGACCAGCTTGTGTGGGGACTTGGCGAAATAAGTTTAGATGATTTTATAAAAAAAATCCTCTCAAAAAAAGAGTTTATAGAGGATTTGCAAAGCATCTTAGAGCGTGGCGAAGATGAGATAAGAGTTCTAACAACCATCTGCTCATACATAACACAACTCTATATGTTTAACATCTACATTAGAGTAAATGGCAGACCAAACGCACTCGAGATACTCGGATATCCAGCTCCAGGTTTTATAGTAGATGAAAAAGCCGCACTTAGTTTAAAAATAAAGCCAAACACCTACTATAAACTTCATAGCTTACTACTTGAGAGTGAGTTAAAGATGAAGAGTTCACATGTAGATAAGGGCGCAATTTTACTCTCAACACTTATAAGAGTTCAGAAGTTATTGTAATTAAAGTTTCGCTCCATTATTTGGAAGCGAGGTTTTTACCTCGTAGATGGGCTTTAAAAGATATAATAGCTTTGAACCCATGTAGTGCGAAGCTGAAGCATCGCTTCCAAAAGTCATGCGAACATTAAAACAATACAAAATTAAGATGTGAGGCTAGACTATTGCAAAAAACAAAAGAAGTGT
>JAVEST010000046.1:0-13341 GCA_034006465.1 Sulfurimonas sp.
TACTTACTAAATTTGTAAAAACTAAAAGAGTGATGTAAATTCAAGGAGTCTAACGATGAAGCGCACTGCTGTGCGTGAAGAGTGTAACGACGCAGAAGTTGCGTCGCTATTTTAGTTTTTGTCTTGGTTTACTATCTTATTTGAGCCTATCCACGGCATCATCTCACGAAGCTTATTACCAGTTACTGTAATTAACTTAGTCTTATCGTTATTTCTCTCAGCATTCATACGAGGATAGCCAGCTTGACCTTCTAGGATAAAGTCTTTTGCAAATCTACCATCTTGAATCTCTTTTAGAATCTCTCTCATAGCTTGCTTGCTTTGCTCGTTGATAACGCGTTTACCTGAAACATAGTCACCATACTCAGCAGTGTTAGAGATTGAGTATCTCATATCAGCGATTCCACCCTCAAACATCAAGTCAACGATTAGTTTTAACTCATGTAGACACTCAAAATATGCAAGTTCAGGAGCATAACCAGCTTCTGTTAGTGTCTCAAATCCAGCTTGAACTAAAGATGCAGCACCACCACATAAAACAGCTTGCTCTCCAAAAAGGTCAGTCTCTGTCTCATCTTTAAAAGTAGTCTCAATAATTGCAGTTCTACCACCACCAATAGCTGATGCGTATGAAAGTGCCAACTCTTTAGTTGTACCACTTGGATCTTGTCCAACAGCGATTAAATCAGGAATACCACCACCACGAACAAATTCACTTCTTACAGTGTGTCCTGGAGCTTTTGGAGCTATCATAGTAACGTTGATGTTAGCAGCTGGGATGATGCGACCATAGTGAATATTAAAACCGTGGCCAAAAGCGATAGTAGCGCCATCTTTTAGGTTTGGAGCGATCTCATTTGTGTATATTTCTGATTGGCTCTCATCTGGAAGAAGAATCATAATCACATCAGATGCTTTTGTAGCTTCTGCAACTGTTAAAACTTCAAAGTTTTTAGCCTCAGCTTTTGCCCAAGAAGAGCCACCTTTACGAAGTCCTACACACACTTCAACACCGCTATCTCTTAAGTTTTCAGCGTGAGCGTGTCCTTGAGAACCAAAACCAATCATTGCTACTTTTTTGCCCTTAATTAGTTCGATATTACAATCTTTGTCGTAGTAAACATTTAATGCCATTATTATTCCTTCTCTTAATATTAAGCCCTGTTGCCTAACAATTTTTTCGCATTATACTGAAATAAAGCAAAAACTTTTATAATACTCCCTACATTTACAAACAAAAGGCTTAAAATGAAAAAATTCAACCTATTTAATGAGATTATCACTGTAGAAAAAAGCGCCCTACTTAGTGCCATAAACTCTTCAAAAAAATTTGCAATAAACATATATGGAGAGATTAAAACCCAACCATTTGACAACAAAGAGATACTAATTTACCAAGGCCAACCTGAAGTAGTAGAGAGATTTGAGGATGTTTTAGGAAAAAACTATCAGTTAGTAGAGGACAGAGATAGAATCTTAATTAAAGCCTTTGCAAACTGGCAGGAGCTTATAGGACTAAATACACCTCGCGCATCTTATGATGACACAACTGCTGATGGCGTAGCTGATTTTTCAAACTTAACACTTGAAGATATTGGTTGGCATGCGACTGAATTTAACATCGACTATAGAACCTTAGTAGAAGTTTTAGAAGATAGATGCGAAGGTATAATTCTCTGCATAGAACAAGAGGATCCATACCAGTTTAGTGGACTTGGATTTTTAAGTGATGATGAGGATGCTATAGAAGTTTTGTTTAATTATTGTCAAACTAAAATAAAAGATATGATTGAAAATGATCCTGATTTTAAAAGAGAAGAGCTAACAGATGATGAAGAAGAAGCTGCAGAGTTTTTCAAACTTATTTAGCAGAGGCTTCTTTAATTTCTAATATCTCAAGATAAAGAGGTTTTTTACTTTTTATCCGTAAAAAATAGTCTGTATCTTCATCAACCTTAAACCCAAACTCTCTCTTTTTAAGAGATTGACAAACCGATATATCTAGGTAAGAATCAAACTCTTTTGAGATAATCTTTACATCAAAAGAGTTCGATTCTGTTGTTTTTATCCAAAGAGAATAGTCGCCTTTTTTCAATAGACCTAAAGGTACAAAGTATTCCTTATATGTATTAGTTGCAAAAGATGCTAGGTTATTTGAGTTATATTTTGCAATTTGTGGCATATAGAGTAAACACTCTTTTTTCATAAAATTAAGTAGTGTAAAAAACTCTTCTACACTGTTTTTTGAAATATTACTATCTTCTGAGTATCGTTTTATATGATTGGTTGCAGCTTCACTCCCTGTATTAAAAGTCAATCTACCACTACATTGACCCTCATGACATTTTGCACAGAGTGTATTGAAAGTTACACAAGACTTTAGAGTTATCTCCTCTAGTTTCTCTGCGGCGTATAATAGAGTAGTTGAGAGTATAAACAAAGTTGAGATAAGCTTTTTCATCCTTTGCTCTTTGCTAGAAACCTTTGTAGTATTATCATAGCTGAGATGGAGTCTATGCGTCCATCTCGAATCTGCTTAATTTCGCCTCTCATCATTGATTCAGCTTCTTTTGAACTTCCCGCCTCATCTTGAAAAAAAACCTCACCTTGAAAATCAACTAGATTCATAAAGTGTTCTATGCGCCTTTTCATCTCATCTTCACTACTTCCACCAAGAGGGATGCCAATCACTACGGCATCTACTTCCCACTCTTTTATAACTTTTTTAACTTCATCAGATGCTTGATTTCTATTTTTCCTGATGATAGCAGGTAGAGGAGTAACTAGATCTTTATGTGCAGAATAAGCCAAGCCTATGCGTTTAAGTCCCAAATCTATAGCGATATATTTCAAATTGTTCTTCTTTTATTTTTAAAGTAGATAAGTAAACCCATCTATTGTGCGCTATGATGCTAAAGTAAGCTTTAGAAAAATAGACCTATTTTCCTAAACAAAATGAGCCAAACATCTTATCTAGCATCTCATCATTTTCAAATGGTCTTGTAATGGATGCCATCTCTTTTATAGCTTCATTTAGATGAAAAGAGAAGATTTCAAGCTCTTGGTCTAAGAGAGGTTCTCGTGCCTCTTGGATATTGTTTAGTGTATTTTGTACAGCTGATACTTGTCTTTGAGATATAAGCATTATCTCATCAGAGATATTGTTTTTATCCATAATAGACTTTAGTGCATCTATAAGTGGAGCTACACTCTCTTTTGAGTTTAATTCCAAATCAAACTCTCTCTCTTTCATTTGAAAAAGAGGCTCCAAATCTATCTTATTTTTAACAAACAAGACCTCTTTATCTTCTGCATCTCTCTCTATCAAAGAGAGTATCTGTTTATCTTCTGCGTCCATTACTCTTGAGCCATCAAAAAGCACTATAACTATATCTGAGTCTTCAATTGCCTCAAGTGAACGTTCTATTCCTATGCGTTCTATCTCATCGCTTGACTCTCTGATGCCAGCAGTATCTACGATGCGAATAAGATGCGAGCCAACTCTAACCTGCTCTTCTATGGTGTCTCTAGTAGTTCCTGCTATATCGCTAACTATAGCTCTGTTGTAGTTTAGGAGTGCGTTTAAGAGTGAACTTTTTCCAACATTTGGCTTTCCAATGATGGCTACTTTAAAGCCCTGCATCAGCCCCTCTCTTGATTTTGAAGCCATTAGAGTAGATTCAAGTGAGGATTCAAGTTTATTTAGCCTAGCCTCGATTTGGTCTATCAAATCTTGTGGTAAATCTTCCTCCGCATAGTCTATGCTAACTTCTGAATAGGCAAGTATATGGATTATCTCATCTCTGATGTTTTCTATATACTCTTTTAGTGAGCCTTTCATTTGACGAGCTAAAATCTTTGCCGCATCTTCACTTTTTGCTTCTATAAGCTGCGCTATCGCTTCTGCCTCACTTAAATCTATGCGGCCATTAAAAAAAGCGCGCTTTGAAAACTCTCCAGCAGTTGCAAGTCTAGCTCCAGCATCTAGAGTTGCCTTAAGTATACTTTGTGCGACAATATAGCCACCATGACACTGAATCTCTACGACATCTTCTGCCGTAAAAGAGTATGGGGCTTTAAAGTATATGATGATGCTTTCATCTATAAGAGCGTTTTGAGAGTCGTAGAGTGTGCTAAGGGTTGCATACCTTGGAGAAAAATCTTGCTTTTTACTTAGTTTTCTTGCAATTTCTAAGGCATTATCACCGCTTATGCGGATAATTGCGATAGAACCTATGCCATTTGCTGTAGCTATGGCACTTATTGTGTCAGTTTGCATCTATTTGTCTCCTATCTCAAAGAAGAGATTTCTAAAGAGATTACTCCCACAAAAGGATTGTCTCTCTTTAGAAAAGTTTTGCTCTTGGCAAGAAAAAATAATCATTTTTAGTTCGTGTGATAATCATTTATAATGATATATTTCAGTCCATCACGAGTTGAGCGAATAGCTACATATTTATCAGGATATATATCTCTTAACTCTCTTAGAGCAATTTGCACAAGTACGCCGTCGAGAACCTTAGTTTGGGCTCTTCCATCTTTTTGGACACTCTCTTGTACACCGTTTAAGTATCTTGAGATTGACTCTTCTTGGTTTTTCAAAAATTCTGCGATTTCTAGACGAAGTTGGAGTTGGTATTTTGTATTTATCCAGTTAAATATCATATAAGATAGTGCTTTATATCTGTAGCCCTCTTTACCGATAAGCAGAGCTGCATCCTCACCCCTAAACTCAATTAAAAGTGTATTTTCATCATAAACGCTAACCTCTATCTCCTCTATATCAAAACAGATAGATTCAAAGAGTTTGTTTATATCTTTTTTAACACTCTTTGCTATCTCCGCGTTTGATAGCATCTCATTATTGGCATCATACTCATCATCATAATCTGCAAGATATGACTCTATATCATCATCATACTCTTCATCTTGAGTGCTCACAAATGACTCTGGCATAATTGTGTCATTTAAGATAGTTTGACTTGGCTTGGCTACCTTGCTCTGTTTAGCCTCATCTTTTATCTCTTGTTTTTTTGGCTTTGGACTTTTGTCTATTTTTTCTTGCTTTAATTCTCTTTCTGGCTTAGTATTTGTCTCTTTTTGACTTGATTCAAACCTTTCACCCTCTTTTACGGCAACTATAATAGCACTCTTTTTAAATAGCCCTAAAAAACCTTTAGATGGATACTGAACAACTTCTATCTTAAGCTGTGTAACAGAACACTCCAACGAAGAAGCAGCATCTCTATATGCTTCTTCTAGAGTTGCAGATTCTATCTTAATCATCTTTTTTTCCAGTAGGTTTTTTTGGTTTTTTTGCTTCTTGTGTATCTTTATGTTCTATCTTTTTTGAATGTTCACTCACAGCAATCTCTGCATCTTGAGCATTTTTAAACTGCTGATTTACAATAAATTGTTGAGCAATTGAGAAGAGATTATTTACAAACCAGTAAAGAACTAAACCAGATGGAAATGTTAAGAAAAACAGAGTAAAGATAACTGGTAAATACTTAAATACTTTCTCTTGCAATGGATCTGTAAAGTTATTTGGTGTAAGTCTTTGTTGGTAGTACATAGATGCACCCATCAAAATAGGCAGTATAAAATACGGATCTTTTAATGAAAGATCATTTACCCATAGTATCCACTCTGCACCTTGAAGTTCGACCGCATTTAAAAGTACGCGGTAGATTGCAAAAAATACTGGGATTTGCAGTAGCATAGGAAGACAGCCACCAAGCGGATTTGCATTGTGTTTTTTATACATATCCATAACTGCAGCGTTCATACGTTGTGGGTCGCCTTTATACTTTGCTTGAAGCTCTTTTATCTTAGGAGAAATCGCTTTAATCTTCTGCATGGAGACCATACCCTTATACGTTAAAGGGTAAAGAATAGTTCTTATAATTAGAGTAAGCGCTATAATAGACCAACCCCAGTTACCAAAGATTCCGTGCAGCCATGAGAGGAGTTGGAAAAGTGGTTTAGATGCAAATGTAAACCAACCGTACTCTATCGCATTTGTTAAAACTGGCTTGATTCCTTCTAATACTTTGTACTCTTTTTGACCAACATATCCACTAAAACTCATGTTTTGAAGTGCATCAAAGTAGAGAACAGGATTATCTTCTCTATCTCTCTCAAGAGTTATAATAGTATCTTTTGAGAAGTTGTACATAATAGTCGCTGCATATTGATCAAACGCAGAAATTAGCTCAACGCCAGTAAAAGTTTTTCTACCCTCAGCATCTCCATCTTCTACTATTGTAGCTATCTCATCATCCGTATAGACCATTGCACCTGAGACTGTCATCATCTGCTCAGTCACCCGCGGTCTTTGACCTAGATATATAAAGTATCTCTTATCTTCTGAGAGTGATACTTTTGCATCGTAGTGCCCATCAGCATAAAATGTAAGCTCTTTTGTAACTGTTAGTGATGAGAGTTTTTGAGTAAGTGTGACTTTTTGTGGTTCACCATCGAGTGCAATTTTTTCTATAGATGCACTATATGCAACTGTTTTAGATTCGTTATCTATAACTTCATCTAAAAACCTTATATAGAGTGGTTTCATACCAGTTTCAGGGATTAGCTCTGCGTTAATACCTTCTTTATTTTTAAACTTTTTCTGTAGAAGTTCTTTTGAACTTATGCGACCAAGCGTATCAACCTTTAAGATGAAATCTTTATGATCAACTGTTAAAATAGTGTTTGAGCGACCTGCTACTGTACTAACTTCTTTCGCTATAGAGTGCCCCGTCGTTGTTTCAACTGCATCTTGTGAATTTTGTACTGTGTTTTGATGTTTTATCTCAACATTTTGTTGTGTTTTTGCCACTTCTTGTTGCGGCTCCGCTGGTGGAAAAATTGCTGTATAAGCTACGAAAAAGATTATAGACGCTGCTACTGCTAGCATTAGTCTTTGATTTGGTGTCATTTTATCTAACACATTCACCCTTTGTAAGAAAAATTTTTTATTATATAAAAGCGGTTTTTTTTATCTGGAACCAGCCAATATTTTATAGAATCAACATCAAGTATTTTGGGCTTTATTATGAGCTTGTTAAGCAAAGGATACTCTATGCCGCCAATAAATAGTTGATTACAACGCAGTATTCTAATCAAAGTGTGGTAAAAAGCACTTGAAATAGAATTATTTTCGAAATGAATTCTTGCATATTCACTACAAGATGGGTAGTATCTACAACTTCCAAAGCCAATGAGAGTAAAAAACTTCTGATAAAGCCATAAAAGTTTAAGTAAAATCTTTCTTAACATTTATCTAGTTCTTCAATACTTTTAGACTTTTGGAGAACTTTTTTAAAGTCACTTTGTAGTTGTTGATAAGTTGCTTCATTGATAGCTATTTTCGCTACGAATATATATGTAGCATCTTTGAGAGATTCTGAGTACTCGCAAAAAAGAGACCTAAGTCTTCTCTTTGCTCTATTTCTTTTTACTGCATTACCAATTTTTTTAGTTGCAGTGAAACCAACATAGCGAAGATTTGCTTTTGGGAGATAAAAAAGAACAAGATTCGTAGAGTGAATGCTTCTGCCTTTTTTATATATGTGCTGGAATTCTTTATGTTGCTTTAGGGTATAAAAACCGCCTAAACTGACAATTTTTTACGACCTTTTGCACGACGACGATTAATTAAGTTACGACCATTTTTAGTAGCCATTCTAGTTCTAAACCCATGAGTTCTTTTTCTAGGTGTATTGTGAGCTTGGTATGTTCTTTTCACGACATATCCTTCTTTAAAATTAAGTTCGCAATGTTACATAAAAGTTACTTAAAGTGTGATTAAGGTTAGTCCTTGGCCATTTAACATATATTTAACAATCATGTGAATATAATTGTCTATCAAAAATATTATCTACTATCTATAGTCACCTCAATGGAGAATAATTGAACTTTAATAAAAAACTGTTAACAAGCGTCTCCATAAGCCTATTGCTCCTAACTTACACTCTATTTCTTAATGTAAAAAGTATAGACTTTACAGATGCAATATTACAATCAATAAACATAAAACAACCAACATTTAACGATATAGAGACAAATTTAAAATCTCAAAAGTATATGCTCTATATCTCCATAACAGCTATTACTATTTTACTATTTGCTTTGTATAAACTACTTTGGAGATATAAAGAGACTCAAAAACGGCTTTTACTTGGCAAAAAAAATGAGAAGCATCATAAAAATATGCACTCTAAGTTGCTAAAATATAGTAATGACTTAGAAAAAGAGATATCTAAAAAAACTGCTGAGCTAGAGTTAAATACCTATACCCATTTCTTAAGCGCCCTACCAAATAGAAATAGACTTTTAGAAGACTCTAATACATATGAATTTAAACAGATGGCACTTCTAAATATAGATAAGTTTCAAAAATTCAATGATGTATATGGGGAAGATATAGGAAATATAGCACTTAAACTTAGTGCAAATTTTTTAAACTCAAAGATTAGTGACAGTAGCACTTTTTTGTACCACATTGGCGGAGATGAGTTCGTTGTTGCAGTAAAAGATTCTATAAAACTCAACAACACACTTTTTATAAAAAAAATAGAAGATATCCTAAATTGTTATAAGAGAGAGAGCTTTATCTACGAAGACAAAAAATTCAACTTTATGATGAGTGCAGGCCTAGCTTTTAGTGGCTCTAAAAAGATGATGGCTTATGCTGATATGGCACTAAAAGATGCAAAGAAGCGAAATGTTGGAATGTCTATCTTTAACGATGACAAAGAGCTAGAAAAACTTCACAAAGAGGATATGGAGTGTCATGAAAAACTCTCATTTGCCCTAGAGAATGACAATGTTATATCTTATTTTCAACCAATTTCTGCGATACAAAATGCATTTTTAGAGACAAAGTATGAGTCACTTGTGAGAATAAGAGATAAGGATGGAAGCATTATTGCACCTTTTAGATTTCTTGATGTTGCAAAGCAAAACCGCATCTACTATAAGATTACAAAAGCTGTTATAAAAAATACTTTTGAGGCAATTTCAAAGTATGATATACACTGCTCCATAAACATATCCATGGAAGATATAGAAAACGACAGAACTCTAGAGATGCTCTATAGTAAGTTTGATGAGTTTGAATATAACCACAACTTAACGATAGAGCTGCTTGAAACTGAGGAGTTTAAAGATTATAAGCGAGTTTATGATTTTTGTGTAAAAGTGCGTTCTTACGGAATAAAAATCGCCTTAGATGATTTTGGCTCTGGATATTCTAACTTCTCTCACGTTCTAAATCTACCAATAGACTATATAAAGATAGACTCTTCACTTATCTCAAATATAGATAGAGATCTAAACTCTCAGCTTATGGTCTCAACTATTGTAGGCTTAGCTCATAAGCTAAAGATTCACACCATTGCGGAGTTTGTCTCTTCTAAAGAGATCTTAGATGTTGTAAAGAGTTTAAATGTTGATTTTGCACAGGGTTATTATATAGGTAAGCCTCAAGAGATAAAGAAACATATTCCTTATCTAATTGATTAAAAAATCTTTTAAAGAGTCGCCGCTTGATTGATCAAATGGCGTCATAGTATCAAAGAGCTTCTCATTTTGCCCAACATGACAATCTCTACAGCCTTGAATCACATCATGTTCTTTAATATTTGGTTTATTTATCTTTGACATAGGGTGACATGAAAAACAGTCATCTCCACACTCAGCCATAGCACTAGGCTCAGCAGAGTGGCAGTTGATGCAAGTTAGCATTGGTCTGTGTCTCTCATCCTCTTGTATAGTTGGTATTAACTTTGGATGACAGCTCATACAGTCACCAGTACAAGCTAAAAGGCTTAGTGTAAATATAAGGAGAGTTACTATATATTTCATAGCTATCACTTCTCTACTTTTACCTCAATCTCACCATCTTTTATATCAAAATAGACCTTTGAACCCTCGTCAACCTTACCTTCAAGTATAAGCTCTGCAAGTCTATCTTCAACTATCTCATACAGAGCTCGCTTAAGCGGTCTAGCTCCATAAACAGGGTCAAATCCAGCTTCTGCTATATAGGCTTTTGCCTCGGCACTTAGATATAGTTCTATATCTCTTTGCTCCACTTTTTTGCGGATATCTTCAAAAAAGATATCAACAATCCCGATTATCTGCTCTTTTGCAAGTGCATTAAAGATAACTATGTCATCAAGTCTATTTAAAAATTCTGGTTTAAATGCTTGCTTCAACTCACTCATAACCATAGCATCAAGTTCTGCTGAAGATGGATTATTTATGATTTTATCACTGGCAATATTTGAAGTTAGTATGATAATGGTATTGCTAAAATCAACTGTAACTCCTTTGTTATCTGTAAGTCTCCCATCATCTAAGACCTGCAAAAGCATATTAAAAACATCTGGATGAGCCTTCTCTACCTCATCAAAAAGCACTACGCTATATGGCTTTCTTCTAACTGCTTCTGTAAGTTGTCCACCCTCTTCATAACCAACATATCCTGGAGCTGCTCCCACTAAACGAGAGACTGCGTGTTTTTCCATATACTCACTCATATCTATACGAATGAGTGCATCTTCGCTATCAAACAAGAACTTTGCAAGTGATTTTGCAGTCTGAGTCTTACCAACTCCTGTTGGACCAAGAAACAAAAAACTTCCTATTGGAGTGTTCTCACTTGAGAGTCCAGCTTTGTTTCTTTTAATGGCACGAGCGACCGCATGTGTAGCTTTTTCTTGTCCTACAACATCTCGGTTTAACTCCTCTTCAACATTTAAGATCTTCTCTTTATCACCTTGGAGCATTTTGTTTACTGGAATTTTAGTCCATCTAGAGATGATGGAAGCTATAGCTTCTTCATCAACACTATTTTTAAGAAGAGTGCCCTCTTCTTGCATCTTTGCCCATTTTTCATTTATCTTTTTCTCTTCTTCTAAAAGGGCTGGAATTTCGCCATATTCTATCTCAGCCGCGCGGTTAAACTCAGAGTTTGATTTTGCAAGATGCGCTTCTTTTCTCTTTTTTTCAATCTCATTTTTAATCTCTGAGATTCTCTCAAAAACCTCTTTCTCAGTTGCAAACTGAGCTTCGAGTGTTCTAACCTCTTCACCTACATCTGCTAGCTCTTTTTCAATCTCTACAAGTCTCTTCTCATTTGCAGGGGTTTTTTCCATCTTTAGAGCTTCTTTTTCTACTTGAAGCTCTGAACTTTTTCTTTTTGCTGCGCCTAGCGCATTTGGTTCAGACTCTATCTGCATCTTAAGTTCAGCTGCCGCTTCATCTATAAGGTCGATGGCTTTATCTGGAAGGAATCTATCTGCGATATATCTGTCTGAAAGTCTAGCCGCTGCGACTAAGGCACTATCTGTGATGGTAACATTGTGATGGGTCTCTAGTCGCTCTTTTATTCCTCTAAGGATTTGAAGAGATTGATTAACAGTTGGTTCATCAAGGGTAATAGGTAAAAACCTTCTTTGAAGCGCCATATCTTTTTCAAAATACTTTCTATACTCTTTTAGTGTCGTTGCCCCAATAGTATGAAGCTCACCGCGAGCTAGGGCTGGTTTTAGGATGTTTGCAGCATCCATGCTTCCCTCAGATGCACCTGCACCTACAATTGTGTGAATCTCATCTATAAAAAGAATAACATTCCCACTCTTCTTAACCTCATCTATAACTGCTTTTAATCTATCTTCAAACTCGCCTCTATATTTTGCGCCAGCAATTAGTGCACTCATATCAAGCGCTACAACTCTTTTGTTTTGCAGTGATGTTGGAACTTTGTTATCGCTTATACGTTGAGCCAAACCCTCAACTAGAGCGGTTTTACCAACTCCAGGTTCACCTAAAAGCATAGGATTATTTTTAGTCTTTCTGATTAAAATCTGCATCATACGAGTTATCTCTTCATCTCGCCCAATTACAGGAGAGAGTTTCCCCTCTTTTGCCTCAGCAGTAAGATCTATACCGTACTTAGCTAGAGATTCTAGAGTCTCATCTGAGCTTTGAGAGTCTATCTTTACTCCCTTTCTTGCAGCTTCTATAGTTTTTGCAAGTTCAGAAATATCCAGATACTTTTTAAGTATGCTTGCAAATGGTTCATTTTTTAAGTTTGCAAGCAAGTAAGTATCTACGGCTAGGAACTTGTCACCATTTTTTGTCATAAGTCCAGCACCATTTTCTAGTGATGAGACAAACTCTCTTCCTAGTTTGATAGTCTCTTTTGTCACACTTGAAGATTTTGGAAGTTTTTCGCTCATACTTCTTACATCAAGTTCTATTGCAGTTTTATCTATGTTCATTTTGTTAAACATCTGGTTTAGTACTGAATTTGAGTTAGTTAGCATCGCCCAAAAAAAGTGTAACGAAGCAACCTCTTGGTTTTTGTTGTGAAGCGCTAGTGACACTGAGGACTCTATAGCCTCTGTCATGTTGTGTGTTAGTTTTTCAAAAATATTGTTAGTGTTCATAAATTTCTCCATCTGTAAGTTGATAATATTATATCAAGTTGAGTGTGACTATGTCAAGTCCTTTTAGTCACTTCCTATTAAAAGTCCATTTAGTGATAACTTAGCTATTTTATATTATAATCAAACTTATACTATTAAAATCTTAACTCCCAAGGATCTGTTTTGCCTACAATCTTAGAAGCTATTACAACTCGTTCATCAAAAAGAGCATATCACTCAAAGAGTGTCCCTAAAGAGATCCAAGAAAAAATCTTAAAAGCTGCTGGCATGACACCAAGTGGAGCAAATATGCAACCGTGGATAGTTTACGCCATCAGCGATGCAAAAGTTTTAAAAAAAATAGGAGATGCCATCATAGAGAAGATGGATGCTGGAGTTGAGAATGATCAGTTTATTCAGTACTATCCTATTAAGTGGAAAAATCCTTATAAAAAAAGAAGACTTGATACTGGCTTAGGGCTCTACTCTCTGATGGATGTAGATAGAAAAGATATACAAACAAGAACTAAAATGTGGCATGATAACTTTAGATGGTTTGGAGCTTCAACTGTCTTTTTTGTATTTACTGATAAAGATCTTATAGACAACTCTCAGGGCGCTCTAATAGACTGCGGAGCTTACCTACAAAGCCTTATGCTCTTGGCTCAAGAGTTTGGACTTGATACCTGCCCGCAAGGCTCTACAACAGAGTTTGGAAGGGTTGTTGCTGATGTGCTAAAGACTCCTGATAATCTCGCACTTTTATATAGTGTTGTTATTGGATATGCAAAAGAAGATGCAAAGATAAATACCTATCAGCCAGCTCGTGCAAACTTAAAAGAGTATGTAACTTTTATATAGGATATAAAGTTTTAAAGGTAGAGTGGCTTTAAAGCGTTCTCTA
>JAVEST010000056.1:0-11517 GCA_034006465.1 Sulfurimonas sp.
AGTGATGTGTGGCTTTATAGTCAGAATGTAGTTTAGAAACCTTTTTTCTTATATCTTGCAAGCATATTTTCATTTCCACTTACGCCGCCACTGTGAACATATAAAACACTCTCTTTAGTCTCTCTCAAGAGAGTCTCCCACATAGAAGGTGCATAGAGCAAGTCAAATTCCACTCCAGCATCTATGAGTTTTTTATGCATCTCTAAAAACTCTTTATAAGGTTTTGCAAAATGGTATTTTTTCTTAGGCCCTAGTATTATTAAATTTTCTGGTATCTCATGAAGAGCCTGCATCTGCTCTTTTAAGTAAGCTACATCTCCGATGCAAGGCGTAGTATAAACTCTAAACTCTTTAAGAGCTAAGGCTAAGAAAAGCGCAGTAGTTCCTGTTCCAGATGGAGTGGCAACAGATTTTACGTCGATAGATGCGCTTCTTATCTCATCTGCTAAAACTTCTATGCCTTCTCTAGCTTCACTAACTGCTCCACCTTGATGTACTATAAACTCACTCTCATTTATGTTTAAAAAAAGAGATGCAATGTAGTCTTTATAAAGCGTTGAATCTATCTCTATATGGTTCATTCCCATCTTTATGGAATGATAGTAGTTTCCAATATCGAGCGTTTTTTGAGTATCACTTTGCGGTTTTGTATAGTAATCAAACTCCCAACCTTTGTTTTTACACATAGCAGCAATAGCTAGCATAGCATTTGATTGAGTTCCACCGTAAGAGATGATTTTGTTAAGTTTATTTGGAGGAGTATTTAGCAGTTTGTAGAGTTTTCTGTACTTGTTTCCTGCTAAGTACGGATCTATGAGGTCATCTCTTTTTACATAAAATTCTCTGCCCTCTAGTTTTATCTTAGAGATAGCAGAGATATTCATGTGAACTTATTTTATAGTTGCTTTGTTTTTTAGCTCTTGCATCTTCTTTTCAACAACGACTTTAAATTTTTCCATCTTTAGTCTTTGTTCTATAAAGGATTTAACTTCTGTAAAAGATAGTGTTTTTTGAGCTTTTTTATCTTCAAGATAGATAACATGATAACCAAACTGCGTTTTTACAGGCTCTGATATAGTTCCCGTTTTCATATTAAACACTTTAGCATCAAACTCTGGAACCATCTGCCCTTGTGCAAAATAGCCTAGATCTCCACCTTTTGGTCCAGTTGGTCCAGTTGATTTCTCTTTTGCAAGCTGAATAAATTTAGTCTTAAGAGCATCCCCTGAGAGTGGTTTTAACTCTTTTTCTATCGCCTTTGCTTCACTCTCTTCTTTTACTAAGATATGACGAGCGTGAACGCTGCTCTTTTCATTAAATTCTTCTTTGTTGTTGTCGTAGTAAGCCTTTAACTCTTTATCAGAAACAGTCACTTTGTCAAACTGCTGTTTTTGCCAAACTTGGATAGCTAGGTCTTTTTTAACTCTATCTTGAACTTTTGCATATTCATCTTTAAAGTCTTTACTCTTTAGCACACCTGTTTTCTCAGCATCTTCGTAAACTAACTCTTTTGCAATGAGTTGTTCTAGCACTTGTTTTCTAAACTCTGCTTGTTTATCCTCTGGAACTTGGTTAAATCTGCCTTGAGTAGCATTCATAAGAGCAGTATCAACATCCTCTTGAGTAATGTTAGTTCCATTTACTGAAACTAGTGTTGTAGCGCATGCTAGTGAGCTCGCAAGAAGTAGAGTCGCAACTATTTTAGTCATTTTTATCATTAGTATTCCTGAGTATTAAATCTTTTAAAATTCAATTTAGTTCATTTTTTGTCTGCTAATAAAAAATCATCTAAATCTGTTTTAGACAAAAAGTTTATACGCTTTATACTAACCATTATTAAACAAACCCGATTTTTGGTTTATATGGCAAATTTTAGTACACTTAGCTTTATGAAAAAAGCAACAAAAAAAGAGATAGAACAAATCCATCAACTCTTCATACAAAAGTATAGTGACGCTGTAACTGAGTTAAACTACTCAAATGCCTATGAGCTAGTCGTAGCTGTCGCTCTCTCTGCGCAGTGTACAGACAAAAGAGTAAACCTTATAACGCCAGAACTATTTAAGAAGTACCCAAATCCGCAAGAGTTGGCGCTTGCATCCTTAGATGATGTAAAAGAGCTTGTAAAAAGTTGTTCATTTTTTAACAACAAAGCAAAAAACATTATAGAAATGGCAAAAAGAGTTGTTGAAGTCTATGATGGAGAGATTCCCATGGACGAAAAAGAGCTTATGACTCTCGCTGGAGTTGGACAAAAAACTGCAAATGTTGTGATGATAGAGTACACTGGCGCAAACCTCATGGCAGTTGATACTCATGTCTTTAGAGTCTCTCATAGACTGGGACTTAGTGATGACAAAACTGCTTCAAAAACAGAAGCTACTCTTGTTAGAAAATTTAAAAACAATCTTCAAGCTCTTCATCAAGGCATGGTTCTTTTTGGCCGCTATATCTGTAAAGCTCAAAACCCAAAATGTGATGAGTGTTTCTTAACTGAGCTTTGCAAAACAAAAGAGACTTTTAAAGTTTAAAGCATTTGGCACAACTAATGCTTTATAAAGTTTATGATAAAAACTATACTGCTAATAATCTCAACACTTCTTCTAACTGGATGCATGAACAAACATGGCATCTCAGCAAAATACTATAGCGACTGTAAAGAGTACTACGACCTACAAGGCTACTACCACAAAGAGTGCGGAGAAGATGATATAGTAACCTACAAAACCATAATAGAAGCAGGCGGAAAGGTTGTGGATGCATGGACAGGAAGAGAAGAAAAACCTAAGGGCAATGTCTGGTAGACGCACTAACTAGCCAAGACTACTTGCATCGTAAATATAAACAATATATGAGCAAACCTAACAACGAAATATGAAGCAGTATAAAGTTAAAAGTGCAAAATAGTTCTAGGCAGGTTTGTGAGGATTGGCTGATGCCAATTGAGCAAACCTAACGACGAAATATGAAGCAGTATAAAGTTAAAAGTGCAAAATAGTTCTAGGCGTGTTTGTGAAGATTGGCTGATGCCAATTGAGCAAACCTAACAACAAAATATGAAGCAGTATAAAGTTAAAACTGCAAAATAGTTCTAGGCAGGTTTGTGAAGATTGGCTGATGCCAATTGAGCAAACCAAACGACGAAATATGAAGCAGTTTTTACTTTATAGCTATAAAAGTTGCGAAGTTTGCCCAGCGAAAGACCACCTCACAGTGCTTAAATCCACAGTTTTTAGCCATCTTAATATTTTCATCCTCACTATAAGGCACTAAGACATTCTCTAGTGCTTCTCTTTTTTGAACTATCTCATACTCCGAGTAGCCCTGCTCTTTTTTATAGTCATAGTAGCACTCTATGAGATCTTTGTTTAGTTTTGAGTGATGACTTATAACTTTTTCGCTAAAGATAAAAATGCCGTCGTCTTTTAGTGAGCTGTATATCTTTTTAACTAATTCTTCACGAACTAAAGGGCGGATAAATTGTAGGGTGTAGTTACTTATAAAAACATCTGCGTCTTTGTAGTCATACTCTAAAATATCAGCATTTTCAAGCTCAATCTTTGCTCCAAAAGCTTGTGCTTTTTTTCTAGCTTGCTCTAGCATCGCCTCTGAGTTATCAAGTCCAATTAGTCTTGCATCTACTTCTAGCTCTTTTGAGATGCCAATAAGTAAAGATGCAGTCGATGAGCCTAAGTCATAAACAATAGAATCTTTTTTTATACTCTTTAGTGCAAAAAACTTTGTAATCTTTTGTGATTCTTCATAAAAAGGAACACTACGTTTTAGCATATCGTCAAAGACTGCAGCAACTTCTTCATCAAACTCAAAATGTTTTTTTATCGGTTTTGTAAATACTTTATCATTCATAATGAGATTTTAGCTAAACTTTTAGAACTATTTCAATTTTTAGGGTTATTTTATGGAACTAACTACTTCATCGTGGATGTTGATTTTTTTTGTAGCACTGCTTACTGTTAGCATCTGGAAGATTTATGCATTTTTGCCAAACAAGCCATTAGCAGATGATGATACAACTAAAGAGTCTCAAGAGGAACTTTTAAAAGTTATACTAAAGGTTATAAAAGAGTCCGAAGGTGAGCTAAATCGTGAAGAGCTTTTTAAAAGAGTTAAGAGTGATGAGACTTTTAACAAAGAGAAATTTTGGAGATTTAACCAAAATAGACTAAACCAACTACTAAGCCACTACCACTTAGAAAATCCACATACTAACAATGTAGCAGATATATACAAAGACTTAAAGGGATAAAACCTTTAAGTCAGATGTTCTTAGTTTCTACCAATCGCATTTAAATCTTTAAAAGCCTCTTCAACACGACTAACCAATCCCTCTTGTGATGCTCTAAGCCATTTTCTAGGGTCATAGTATTTTTTATTTGGCTTATCTTCACCCTCTGGATTTCCTATTTGAGATTCTAGGTAATCACTATACTTTTCTATATAGGTTTTTAAACCACTCCAAGAAGCCCACTGAGTATCTGTGTCTATATTCATCTTAACAACACCGTAACTTATAGCCTCACTTATTTCTGAGGGAGCTGAGCCTGAACCGCCATGAAAAACAAAATTTACAGGCTTTGTTGATGTACTATATTTCTCTTCTATATATTTTTGAGAGCTTTCTAGGATCTTTGGGGTAAGTTTTACATTTCCTGGCTTATAAACACCATGAACATTTCCAAAAGATGCTGCTATTGTAAAGTGTGAAGATACTTTGCTTAGCTCTTCATAAGCGTAAGCTACTTCTTTTGGTTGTGTATATAAAAGAGAGTTATCAACGCTAGTATTATCAACTCCATCTTCTTCTCCACCAGTAACTCCTAGCTCTATCTCGATACTCATGCCGATTTTACTCATTCTCTCTAGGTAAGTTTTAGATATAGAAATATTTTCTTCTATTGGCTCTTCTGAGAGGTCTAACATATGTGATGAGTAGAGTGCTTTACCAGTATGCTTGAAGTGTTTCTCACCTGCATCTAAAAGCCCATCTATCCAAGGAAGAAGTTTTTTTGCAGCATGATCTGTATGGAGGATAACTGCCACACCATAAACTTCAGCCATCATGTGAACATATTTTGCACCAGCTATTGCACCAGCTATTGCAGCTTTTTCGCCCTCATTACTAAGACCTTTTCCTGCAAAGTAAGATGCACCACCATTACTAAACTGGATAATTACAGGTGATTTTACCTTTGCAGCAGCTTCTAAAACTCCGTTGATAGAGTCGGTTGAGACAACATTTACAGCAGGAATAGCAAACCCTGCCTCTTTTGCCATACTATATACTTTTTGTACATCTTCTCCAAAAAGAACGCCTGGTTTTACGATATCTAATACACCTTTGCTCATGTCACTTCCTAAATTTTGATTATAGATGTGATTATAATATAAGCTTTATTTGAAATAACTTTCTTGTAATGTTTTTATGCTAAAATGGCTAAAAAATTTAGTGACATATATTTTACTTAAATTCAACACAGATTTTCACTCAACTTTTTACAAGAAGGACATTAGTATGAGACTAACTACAGATGAGTATTCAAAAAGATTTAAAATGTCAAAAGAGATGATAAACTCTAAACTTAGAGCGAAAAAGTTAGACTATATTATTGAAGATTCTATAACTTATATCCTAGTCGATGATGCAGTTTTAGCTAGCGAATCTCAAAAAGAAAAAGAGAAAATCATACAAACAAAAACAGTAGCAAAAGCTCCAGCTAAACCAAAAACAACCGTTGCAACTGTTATAGCACTCTACCAAAGAGAAAATGCACAGCTTAAACAGAAGATTTTACAACTTGAAGAGAAAATAGATGGGCTCATAGATGATAAAGAGCAGATGCTCCGCGATGAGATGAACAAAATAGAGCAACTCTATAACAAAAAAGATGAACAACTAAAAAATATCTTAGAACTTATAAATGCAAAGATGCTCCAAGAGCAGCAAGGACAGACCGTACACGAAGTCCAAACTCTTGAAAACAAGGCTCAAAAAAAAGAACAAAGCTTTGATGTAGTTGAGCTAAAAGAGTATTTAAAGGGACTAAATATTAAGTCTTATCAAAGAAAAGTTATTAAAAGAAGATTTTTGTCTGTTTACGACAACGATATTAGAGTGCTTCAAAAAGAAGGGAAATTATATTTGGATTTTTCAAAGTATGACTATAGTGACCTCCTCTCATATTAAGGAACAAGTCAGCTTATGGATCAAGGAATATTAAAAAGCATTAAAACAAAAGATATAAAAGCTGCTATGAGTAGTTTTGCAGCTGAGCATCTAACTCCACTAAATGAGTGTGATTTTGAGATACAAGAGACTATAACATATATAAAAACAAGCTCTGATGAAAGCTTTAGGCTTTTTAATGAAAATATCCATGAGCACTATAAAGATGAGGCTTCTATCTTAAATAATCGCCTAGAACTAAAGCAAATCTATACTATAGTTCCAAAAATTCCAACAGAGGTAATAGTAAAACTAAACTATACATTAGAGCAAGACTCTCACAAAACTCATCCAAAAATCATCTTGCATCCAGACTCACACATACTTTATAAAAGCCGCAAACCTAGTGAGACTTATACTCTTTTAGTTAGAGAATTTAACAAGATAAAAGCTAAAAACAATATCCTTATAGAGCTCTTTGATGAGGGTATGTTAAAGGCACTAAGAGCCTTTATAAAGCATCTTTATGAAGGTAAGTTTGTAAAAAAAGTGCGTATACCACTTTTTGATGGTATAGAGCCAAATATTGCAAAAGCTGGAAAACTTATACTTTGGTTTGAACAAAAAGATCCACTTAGAAAACAAAAAGTTATAGAAGTTGAAGCACATGAAATCTTAGCAGAGTACAAAAAACCAAGCTATGCAAAAAGTGGTTTCAACTCTCTTGGAGAGCACATCGATAGTAGCTATTTAAATAGCTATGATGACTTACAAACTCCCATCGATGAAGACAGCATCTACATAGAAGAAGATGAGCATAAGAAATTTTATAAAAGTAAATGCAAAGGTTTTGTCATACTAAATGAGAAAATTTTTAGCGTTAACAATAAATTAAGAATGAAAAAACTCTCAAGAATTGAAAGTAGCATCTCAAAAGCTGAAGATAACAATATAGAAGTTCTTGTATCTCAAAGCGACACTACTAAAGATAGTATTGGCGAGGGAGTTGAGCTAAAGAGCGAAAAAATTCACGTAAATGGCCATATCGGAGCAAACAGCATCTTAGAAGCACTTGACTTACAAATAGATGGAGCTACTCACAAAGATTCTATGCAGTTTGCAAAAACTGCTAAGATAAATAGGCATAAAGGCACTCTAAGATGCCATGATGCAAAGATTGCACTTCTTGAGGGCGGAGTAGTAAATGCGACAAATGTAGAGATTGAAGCCTGTCTTGGCGGAACAATTTACGCTCAAAATGTAAAAATTGGGCATGTAAAGAGCAACCTAAAAGTCTATGCAAGTGAGTCAATAGAGATAAATCTTGTTAGCGGAGAGGACAATCTTTTTAAGATAAGCTACAAAGACATTCCCATACTTAACTCAAAAGTTAAACTTTTAAATGCAGATATAGACAAACTAAAAGATGAACTCGAAGTTGCAAAAAGACATGATATTTCTAGTGTTAAAAAGATACAAGATGAGATAAAGCTCTTAAAAGATGAAATTTTAACTATACAAGACTCTGCTCTAAGAGCTAAAATAACCATCCATAAACCGCTAAAAGGGCTAAATTCTATAGTATTTACTTTAGCTAATTCTAAAGAATTGGTCTATAAAACAGAGGCAAAGAGCTATAAGCCTTTCTACTTAAGTGTAAATGATGACAAAATAATATTAGAACCTGTTAGAAAATCAATCTCCCTTTAAAAAACCAAAATAAAAGAATTTTTTAAAATATTTATTTATATAAATATTTTTTTATAATTTTTACACGTTATTCCGTGCATTTAGTATCTTTAAAAGTATAAAAACTTTTATATACTGTTTATTAAGATATTTATTAACGATAATATATACATATTAGATTATATTATTACATATTAAATGTGTATTTAAGTATTTAACTCGTATAATTTTTTATGCAAATTGATGATCTATTTAACATACTTCATAACTCTTTAGAGTCAAAAAATAATGGCAAAAAAATATCCCTAAAAGATATGGCTGCTTCACTAGGGATACCTATGCGCACATATCAAGACTGGAAGCTTGGTCGCGCGAAGCCTCAAGCTGCTACTATTGTGATGAAGATGTTAGGTGAATTGGATGATGATGAAATCATTAGAGCTGTTAGAAAAATAAATAAACTACACGAGGAACGATAATGGGTGCATTAACAAAGCAAGAGAGAGACTCCCTAGAAGAGATTTTTCTCTCAATTAGCAAAGGCGATGATAAATACTCAAGATTGAAACAATACACATCAATGAACATCTCTAAAAACATAAGTCTTAATGTCTCTAGGCTACTTAAGATGGCTAAAATAGGAATAAAAGAGTCGAAATTATCGCAATTTATCACTATTTTTAGTAAAAAGAAGAAAAAATTAAGCAAATAAACTATAAAGTATCCATAGCTGAATTATTTAAGCATAAGTATTTGTGGTGCTTACGCAAAATAATCTCGGAAATCTTTATGAATCTAAGGGTAAATATATGAATAAAGCTCAATTTGTTGAATTAGTACAATCATGTGGTGAGTATAAGACTAAGGTTGAAGCAGAAGCTGCAATCAAGGCATTTACAGAAGCTGTAACAGCGGCACTAGTAAAAAAAGAGGATGTATCTTTGGTTGGTTTTGGTAGTTTCGTTTCAAGCCTTCAAAAAGGTAAGAGTGGTAAAGTTCCAGGAACTGATAAAACTTATACAACTCAGGACAAAATGGTTCCTAAGTTTAAAGCTGGTAAAGGTCTTAAAGACCGCGTTGCTGCTGGAAAGTAATCTTTTAAAACTTGCTGCTCTTTAGCAGTGAGTTTTAGTATATTTGTATATCCTCATTTTTTCTCTCTCTCCTAAAAAACAAATAATTTGATAAATCAAAACTCAAAGCCTCTTCGATTTAGCTACAATACGCTCTCTATAAATTTTATAAAAAAAGTGCCGAAGCACAAAATACAAAAGGAAAAATATGATTAAAATCTTACTTTTAATTATGCTAACACTAAGCATGAACCTAAGTGCGGATGAGAAAAAACAGAGTGTAATCTTAGAGACTACACAAGGAAATATTGAGCTTATGCTTTTTAATGATATTGCACCACTGGCAGTAGAAAATTTTACTACACATGTAAAAAATGGTTATTACAATGGTATAGCATTTCACAGAATCATTAAAGACTTTATGATTCAAGGTGGAGACCCAACTGAGAGTGGTCGTGGAGGAGAGAGTATTTGGGGCAAAAGCTTCAAAGATGAGTATAAAAACAAAACATTCAACAAACCTGGCATCTTAGCTATGGCAAATGCTGGACCTCATACAAATGGAAGTCAGTTTTTTATAACAACAGCAGAGACTCCTTGGTTAAATGGAAGGCACACAATATTTGGCGAAGTAACACAAGAATCTATGCTAACTATACAAAAATTAAACAGAGTTGCTACTTTTGGTTCTAGCGGTGCAGATAGACCCATTGAGCGCCAAGAGATTATAAAAGCATATATAAAATAGTATGTCTGTTTGCAAAAAAAGGACCAAATATATTGAGCATTAAAAAATTTGCTATGCCAATTTTGGTACACTCATTAATGCAAATCAAGCTATAATTTTTAAACTATATTTATGAGGTAACAATGGAGATTTCAACTTTTAAAAAACTAGAAAAAGTTGCTCTAAAAAAGAGTGGAACTGATTTTACAAGGCTAGGTTTCTCTCTCTTTTTTATGATAGGTGTTTTAACATTTAGTTTATTAAGCAATGGTGGAATTTCTAACAATATGTTTTTAGCTATAGCTGCACTAATTGGTGCATATATGGCTATGAATATTGGGGCTAATGATGTAGCTAACAATGTAGGCCCTGCAGTTGGCTCAAAAGCGCTAACTCTAACTACAGCTATTATCATTGCCGCTGTTTTTGAAGCCGCTGGAGCTTTGATTGCTGGTGGAGAAGTTGTAAATACCATTAAAAGCGGTATCGTAGATATCACAGCCTTTGGAGACAACCCTAACCCTTTTATCTGGGCGATGATGGCAGCACTTTTAGCAGCTGCACTTTGGCTTAACTTCGCTACTATGATGCGCGCTCCAGTATCAACTACACACTCTGTAGTTGGAGGCGTTATGGGGGCTGGAATTGCCGCTGCTGGATTTTCTGTAGTCTCTTGGAGTACTATGGTAAAAATAGCTTCCTCATGGATTATTTCACCGATTATGGGTGGAATTGTTGCTGCACTTTTTCTTTTTGCTATTAAGAAATCAATAATTTTTAAAGATGATAAAATTTTAGCTGCAAAAAAATATGTCCCTTTTTTCGTTTCTATTATGGCGTGGGCTTTTACAACATATCTTATACTAAAAGGCTTTTCAAAAATATGGCCACAAACTGTTGATATATTAAACTTTATCCCTTTTGTCTCTATAGATATGAGCGAAAAACCAGCTATGTCTGTTGCATTTACGCTAGGACTCATAACAGCTGTAGCAGTCTATTTTATTGTAAAGCAAAGAGTTAACTCAAACACAACTCTACTTGAGAACACAAAAGCATCTGTAAATACTCTCTTTACTATCCCTCTAATCTTCGCAGCTGCACTTCTGAGTTTTGCTCATGGTGCAAATGATGTTGCAAATGCTATCGGCCCATTAGCTGCAATTAACGATGCAGTTGTAAATGGCGGAATAACTTCTAACTCCTCGATCCCTTTATGGGTGTTGGCAGTTGGTGCTTTAGGAATTGTTCTAGGACTTGCTCTTTATGGACCACACCTTATCAAGACTGTAGGAAGCGAAATTACAGAGCTTGACCAAATAAGGGCATTCTCAATTGCTATGGCCGCAGCTATTACAGTCATCATAGCATCTCAGCTAGGATTACCTGTTAGCTCAACCCACATCGCTATTGGTGGTGTTTTTGGTGTTGGCTTTTTAAGAGAGTGGATGGACTTAAATACAGTCGATAGAACCATAGAAGATGATAAACAAAGCATTATCGAAGACCGAGAAGTTCTTAACGCATTAAATTCTGAACTCCTAACTTTAGAAGCAAAAGAAGGAAAAATTCAAGAAGACTATGAAAGAATTGTGGATCTCTATAAAAACATAGCTATAGAAAAAGTACAGATAAAATCTACAAAAAAGAGTATCAAAAAAGCCAAAAAAGTTGAGTATGTAAAAAGAGAAGCTATCAAAAAGATTATAACTGCATGGGTTGTGACTGTTCCTGCAGCGGCAATTCTAGCAGCTATGTTGTTTTTCATGATAAAAGGGATAATGATTTAGAAGTGCTTAAGGGTTGATAATTTTCAACCCTTATGTAGTGTTTTTAGATTTTAA
>JAVEST010000109.1:0-6415 GCA_034006465.1 Sulfurimonas sp.
ATCTAACAACGCTAAAGGATGTTTTTTGAGTTCCTATAAGGTTGTTAGCTGCTACAAAAAGCTTGTCAGATGCTAGTTTTGTAGCACCATAAAGATTTACAGGATTTGCCGCTTTATCAGTTGAGAGTGCTATGATTTTTTGCACTTTGTTTTCAAGAGCTGCGTCTATAACATTTTGAGCACCATTGATGTTGGTTTTTATGCACTCCATCGGGTTGTATTCTGCTATAGGTACATGCTTTAGCGCTGCTGCATGGATGACATAATCAACATCTTTCATAGCTTTTTTTAGTCTATCAGCATCTCTTACATCACCTATGAAAAACCTCATACATTTGTGTGTAAACTCTTGAGCCATCTCATACTGTTTTAACTCATCTCTTGAGAAAATTATAATCTTGTTTGGTTTGTAGTCTTTGAGCACAGTTTTTACAAACTCTTTTCCAAAACTACCAGTTCCACCAGTGATTAGTATATTTTTATCATTCAACATTTAGGTTATTTCGAGTTAAGATCAGCGTTGATCATCATCTGTAGAGATGAAAACTGTGAGTTTATTCTACTTATTATTCCATCATAAGCAGTAAATCTTTTTGTCATAATCTCATACCTCGCATCAAGTGATGCCTGTGCTGCAGCATGACTTTTAGATAGAGCAGTTCCCTCACCTTTTAAGTTAGACTCATAGTTACTTAGCATCTTTCCATATCCAGTATAGCTTTTTAACTTTTCATCTATGGTTGTAAAGAAACCTTCTGTTTTGTTTCCTTCGCTATTTGTACTTCCAGTAAAAAACTCTTTTACTCCAGTAGGATCTGCTTTTATCTTCTCTTCTAGGGTCGTTTTGTTAAAACTCATTTTTCCATATCTATCTATGTCTATCCCAAAGTTGATTAAAGAGTTGTTGTTTGTGTTTAGAGAAGTTATAGTTTTTGTTATGTCTCTAGAGATAGACTTTACAAATGAATCTCCATTAAAAATCCCCTCAGCACCAGTCTCTTCATCTTTTAGTGTCATATCGTGCAAGTTAGTCATAAGTGTATTGTAACTATCTGCAAAAAGTTGCAACTCATCAGTTATGGATGAAGTGTCTTGTGAGACATCTACCATAGAAAAATCGCCTTTTTCTTTGAGGCTGATATTTACCCCAATGACGAGGTCACTCACTTCGTTTGTAGACCTTGTAGTTGTGATGCCATTGTACTTAAACACAGCATCAGATGCAGTTTGTACCTTTTCATAACCAGTAGGGTTTGTATCTGGATCAAATGCCGCAAAAAGAGCTGCATTTAAAGAGCCTGAACCTGCTGTGCCATCATCAGTGTCTGATATGTTTAGTTCTTGAGAAGATCCTGTTGATTTAGATGACAACACTAAGCTATATGAACCACTTCCTGTTTGTAAAATTGAAGCAGATACAGAGCCTCCAGCAATTTCTGTGATAGACTGAGCTAAATCTGAAAGAGAGGTTGTTGCATCATAAGCTATTTCAAAATCATTTATCTTTAAAACACCTGCACCCGTTGCTATTGGGGCATCTCTACTTCCTACTGAGCCAAACTTTGTTATATCTTTTTTAGCAAGCTCTATAGTCTCTAGCGTAAATGACTCTATATTAGCACCTGCATCTACTTTAACCTCTGCTTTACCACTACTTGATATAGTTTTGTTGTCAAAAATAGTGTCATAACTAAGAGATGATGCACTAGCTTTAAAACTCTTCATAAGAGAGTCTAAAAGTCTATACGCATCTTGCTGCTGGTTGTTTTTAGTAATCTTGCTTTCTAAAGGCTTAACGATTCGAGATGCATCAGCTTCTTTTAGCTGGTCGATAACATCCGCTGTTAAAACTCCCGAACCAATGCCCAGTGAGCTAATACTTGAACCCATAATAAATCCTTTTAATAATATAACACTACAATCGACTATTATACAATAATGTTTAGACAAAAATATAGAACCGAAGTTTTACAATGTTACTATTAAACTCTTTGATTCATCTATGAAGCTAGCTTCCATCTCAAGCACAGAATGACAAGACATGCGTCATCTTGAACTTGATTTATGACTCAACTTAATAATTCTTCAGAACATTCTATTAATAAAAAAGAAGGAGTGCCGATATACTTTACATGAAAGATTTATATGGCGATAAAAAAGGACTAAATATGTATGGCAGTAACGCTCACAACACCTATGCACAAAACAATGTAGGCATAGAGTCTCCGGCAAAACTTATAGAGATGCTATATGAAGGGATACTACGCTTTAACGCTCAGGCAAAAAAAGCTATAAAAGATAAAGATGTTGAAAAAAAGATCTACTGGACAAATCGTTCTATCGCTATAATAGTTGAGCTTATAACAGTTTTAGACAAGTCACAGGGTAAGGTTAGTGCTTACTTGGACGGGCTTTATAACTATCAGATTCAACTTCTAACGACTGCGAGCATAAAAGGCGACGCGGACAAGCTTGATGAGGTTAGTAAAGTTTTTAAAGGACTCCTAGAAGCGTGGAGAGAGACTACATAAATGTGGATAAATAAACTACAAATAGCCATCATAGAAAGGGATGCAGAAGCTATAGATGCTTTGATGCAAGAGACTCCAAAGTTTGAAAATCAAAAAGAGATAGAGAGTGCTATGTGTCTTTTAAGAGAAGCCATGGAACTTATTTATACTCTAAAAGATGAGACAGCTCTTACTCTAAAACAGCTCAAAAAAAATATCGACTTTTTAAAATCAACTCAAACGCAGACTCAAAACAGATTAGATGTTAGGTTTTAGTCTGTCTCTTCTTAGAGATCCCAAAATTTAGGCTTCTTAAGGTGTACTCGCTCACAACTGCACCTTTTCTCATACTAAGTATATGTTGCACAGCATCTGCTATGTCAGATGCTAGAAGCCTCTCATCCTCTTTATCACTCACATCAAAACGCAACTCATCATAAAAAGCACTCTTTGTCATGTCTGGGTTTATATTTACAACACTTAAGCCACTTTTTCTTGTCTCTTCAAACAAAGAGTCGCCAAAGGCTCTAAGACCTGCTTTTGTAGCACTATAAACTCCTGCAAACTTACTTGCTCTTATGGCTTCTATGGAGTTTATGTTGATGAGGTAACCAGCGTTTGATTTTAGCGAGCGAAGTAGGGTGTTGCTTAGTAGCATCGCTGATGTTAAGTTTAAAAATGTCATATCTTTTATGCTCTTTGCACTAAGTTCTTCATGAGGTTCAAACCTACCAACTCCAGCACAGTTTACTAAGATATAAATAGACTCACCTTTAAGTTCTTCACAAACTATTTGGGTTGATATCTCATCTGAGAGATCAGCTCTAATGGCCTGAAAATCATCGCTCTTAAACTCATCATCTTTTATGCTTCTACTGATGCCAATAACGCTAAAACCTAAATCTAGCAGTCTTGAGCAAATCTCTCTTCCGATACCGCTACTTGCTCCACTAACAACCGCTTTTTTTTTCATTTTTTTGTGTCTTTTTTGTAGAGTAAAAAATGTGCATCATAAGCGAGTCTCATAACTCCTACGGTATAGTTTGACGAACTATTGTAGCGCATGATTTTTTTGGCATACTCTCTAAAGTAGTCAAGCTCTGGCTTATCGCAAGTAAAGCACTCCACATTTTGATTGTGCTTGCTTTGTGGATAGACTAAAGAGACATTTTTATGCTCTCTTTCATGCTCAAAATCATACCACTGGGACTCTAGCTTATCTATCTCTGGCATCTTGCGCCAGTCTATAAGCGTGCTAAAATCTGCTTTTTTATTTAAGTAGTTGCTAGCTGAAGTGATGGCATCTTCCATCTTTGAAAGATCTGCAACTTTTGACTTATAAGCATCCATAAATACAAAGCTAAATGGCATAAACTGTGGGATGCCAACTGCTCCAGCGTATGAGCTAGGTAAGTTACAAGCCTCAGGCACTACCTTTTTTTTATAGCAGTATTTTATGACTTCTTTCATATTGTCTTTGCCCATCTTAAGCAACCACTCATCTCTTTTAGTCTTTACATCTACCCTTGTGACAATAGTGTTAAAGACTATAAACGCATCATGGGTTGGCACAATCTTGCCAAGTCTTGTCTCTTTCATAAGTATAGCTGCTACGATCTCACGGTTTACTCCATACTTCTTTTCGCTGTGATCATAAACTTCTTTGTACTCTTTTAGATGCTCTACAATATCTGGGACATATTTTACTAAGACATTGTTTGCTTTTTTTTCATTTTTTGTATGCGTTACGATGTGTTTTGGTTGAAGATACTTCCAGCTAATCTCATCGTACTTTTTAGTCTTAAAGTATGAGAGCAAAAACTTGTTGGCATAGTCATACGAGACGCCTTCTTTTACAAGCTCTTTGCAGATCTCTTCATAGCGTTTGTTTTTAAACTCACAATTTGTGTATTTTGCCCAGATGCTAGTGCTTAGCACTAAAAGTAGTATGATTTTTATCATTTTATATTCAACTTCTCTATTCTCTCAACTGAATCCATGATTCTCTCTACTGAAATATCTCCATATCTAACAAGCCCAAAGATAGTATCAACTATCTCCTCTGGAGTGTTAGATGCTAACTGATTTCCAAAAAGAAGTACATCAACGCCTGCGTTTATACTATATAGTATGGTGTCTTCTAAAGAGTAGTGCTTAGCGATGGCTGCCATCTGCAAGTCATCACTAATGATAACGCCTTTGTAGCCTAGTTTTTCTCTTAAGAGCTTTGTGTTTATCTTATATGAAAGAGTCGCTGGAAGTTTTAGGTCAAGAAATCTATGAAAAACATGAGCAGTCATTATCATATCTACTTTGTTAGCAGCTATGAGCTTTTTGTAAGGTTCTAGTTCCACATCATCCCAAGTTCTTGTAACATCTACAAAACCCTGATGAGAGTCATCCAAAGATGAGCCATGACCTGGAAAGTGTTTTATAACAGAGATAACGCCATGTTCTCTTAGAGAGTCTATAAAAACACCTGCATATTCGCTAACCTTATCAGCATCTGCTCCATAAGAACGCTCTAAGCCAACAATAACTTTGTTTTTAGGATTTACTGCAAGATCAACAACAGGAGCAAAATTACAGTTGATACCATTGGCATGTAGCATCTTAGAGAGTCCATCATACATTGTCTTTGCATCTTGTTTTGAGAGTTTTGAGACCTCTTTTGCAGATAAAAAAGACTCAAAGCCATAGCTCTCTTTTAGTCTTGCAACCTTCCCGCCTTCTTGATCCACAGAGATAAGCAGAGGTCTTTTAGAAAAAGATTGTAGCTGTGAAGTTAGTTTCTTTAACTGTTCTGGCGAGCTAATATTTTTTGTTTTACTTCTATCGTTGTAAAACTTATCAAACAAGATAACGCCTAGTAGATCATAACGCACGATATCTTTTGCAATCTGAGACTCTTTTGTAACGCTACTCTCATCAAAGCCCACAACAAGCATACGACCTATGAGCTGTTTTAGTTTTTCATCGCTTATATCTTTAGCATCCAGGGACATGATGCAAAGAAGAAGTATGAGTATATATTTCATTTTTTTACCTTTTGTTTTAGTAGTCTATTTATATCATCTATAGCATTAAACACAAGAGATTTCGCGAACTCTTTTGTGATACTCTTAGGCTCGAAATGGTCGGAGACTATTTTAAATATATGGCTATTAATCACACCTTTTGTAGCTTTTAAAAAACCATCTGACTCCATATCGACAAGAGTGTAGATGCCGCTTTGTGAGACTTCGCTATCTACACAAGTGAGTTTGTGCTCACTTGCATCTACTAACTCACCTATCTTAAAACTCTCATCTGCTGCACAGATTCCGACATTTAAGATTGTATCATCGTTTTGCATCTCTAGAACAACACGAGAAGCGGCATCTTGCATATTTTGCTTACCAACTCCACTAACTATAATGGCAATAGTCTCGTTTTTTTTGCTCTTATCAAGTTTATACCTATCAACAAAAGCCTGAGCCTCGCACTTTAAAGCGCAAAGTACATAAATCATTTTAAAGTTCCTATGTGACGAGCTGCATCAAAATGAGCCATCCATTTTTCCAGAGATATTTGCTATATATACTATTTTTTGTAAAAAGATTATAACAAAAAACTTTGCTATTGGTAAAAGTTTAGCTATAATTTCGTCGCTCTTCTTTAGACCTGTGCAATGGTGTTTTGAGGCAATGTGTCAGGGTAGGAATACAGCAGCACACCTTAAAGCGTTATGTGCCGCAGGTATCTGGGGAAGGGCACTTTTTCATAGACTCTTATCCAACTTCTTTAACATCCCCTAGACATTTATAAATAAAATTTAAACCTTAAAAGCCTAAAAGTGCGAAACTCATCGTGGAGAAAGCTATTGGTTAGCGTACTTTGTCATTAAAGCCACACAGTGCGAAGCT
>JAVEST010000090.1:0-8298 GCA_034006465.1 Sulfurimonas sp.
GCCATCTGTTCACACATAGCTGCGAAACTTTACAGCGTTCCAACTATGTTTGAAAACATAGAAGATGAGCACGATAGTTCTACTCGCTTTGTAATTTTAAGCGACTTTAAAAATGCAATAAGCGGAGATGATAAAACCTCGATTTTAGTTAAGCTCGAAGATGCAAAAGAGGCAGGCTCTTTAGTTCATTTTCTAAAAGATTTTGATGATGAAAATATCAACCTCTCAAAGATTGAGTCTCGTCCATCAAAGGGTAATGCAGGTTTTGGATACTGGTTTTATATTGATTTTTATGGGCATATAGATGAGGCTCATATTCAAAAAGTGCTATCAAAGCATGATGCTGAGGTAACTTGGCTTGGAAGTTATGTAAAGGGTGAAGATGAAATTTAATGCTAAGATAAAAGATATTAAAACATATGAAGCTGGAAAGCCAATAGAGCTTGTTGTTCGTGAGTTTGGGATAGAGCCAAAAGATATAGTAAAGCTTGCATCTAATGAAAATCCTTATGGATGTTCTAGTAAAGTAACAGAGTCAGTTTCAAAGATTTTAACAAAAATGTCTCTCTATCCAGATGATTCTATGATGGATTTAAAGGCTGCACTTGCAAAAAGATTTGAGTTAAAGGATGAGAATGTAATTATCGGCTCAGGAAGTGATCAAGTTATAGAGTTTTTGATTCACGCTAAAGCGGAGCAGGGCACTAAGATTCTTATGAACTCTATCACATTTGCTATGTATGAGATCTATGCAAAACATGTGGGAGCTGAGATTTTACGCACTGCTTCACAAGAGCATGATTTAGATGAGTTTTATGAGATTTATAAAAGAGAAAACCCCTCTATAATCTTTATCTGCACACCAAATAACCCAACAGGTGATGCGCTAGATGCACAAAAGCTCTTTGACTTTTTAAAGAAGATTGATAGTGACACTTTGGTGGTAATTGATGGTGCTTATATGGAGTACGCAATTGCTAAAGATGCAAGTAAAGAGGTAAAACCAAAAGAGCTAATAGAGAGTTTTAAAAATGTAATTTACCTTGGAACTTTCTCAAAAGCTTATGGGCTTGGTGGTATGAGAGTTGGTTATGGTCTCTCTTGCGGGGACATTATAAAAGAGCTTTATAAACTAAGACCTCCTTTTAATATTACAACACTCTCACTAGAAGCTGCAAAAGTTGCTCTTAGTGATGAAAAATTTGTTAAAAACAGTGTAGTTAACAATTTTAGTGAGATGAAACGCTATGAAGAGTTTGCAAAGAAGCAAAAAATAGATATAATTGAGAGCTATACAAATTTTGTTACTTTATGTCTAAATCCGAGCCAAAATTCTTCACAAATTGCTAATCAACTTTTGAAACAAGGGATGATAGTAAGAAATTTAAGTAGTTATAACATGAATGCTATTAGGGTTACAGTTGGAACAAACGAGCAAAATAGTCGCTTTTTTGAGCTAATGCAAGAGATATTATAAACGGGAAGTAGATGGATTTTAAGGTACTTTTTTCTCAGCTAGTTGTTCTTTACACAAAGCTTACTAAGCAGCAAAGAGCTATTATTGCAATAGCTATTATTGGTATAGTCTCTTTTTTGATTTTTTTAGTAGTTTTTACTGCTAAAAAAAAGACGGATGATGATTATGAGATTTTATTTAATTCTCTAAGTTCACAAGATGCTGCGAAGATAGTTGATCAGTTAGAAAAAGATGGAATTGCGTATAAACTAGAAGATAACAACATCATAAAAGTACCAAAAGATGTAGTTTATAAAGAGCGAATAACCATAGCAGCTATGGGTATCCCTAAAAATACTGGTGTTGGCTTTGAACTCTTTGACACGCAAGAGTTTGGAGCTACTAGTTTTGACCAAAATATCAAATATCTCCGCGCTTTAGAGGGTGAACTCTCAAGAACCATCAACGCATTAGCCCCTATAGAGTCAGCAAGTGTAAGTTTGGCGATTCCAAAAGATACACTCTTTATCGCCAAACAGGTAGATCCTAGTGCATCTGTTATGGTAACCCTTGTAGAGGGAAGAAAGCTCTCCTCAAAACAGATTAGAGGTATAAAAAACCTTGTTGCTTCTGCAGTGCCAAAGATGAAGTCAACAAACGTGATGCTAGTAAACTCTGATGGTGAGACACTAGGTGATGAAGATGAGATGGCTCACATGGGCGAACTCTCGGTCGTTCAACAGCAGTACAAAACAAAAGAAGAGAAAAAAAGACAGATTAAAATCATGCAAGTTATTGCTCCTTTTGTAGGTGGACAAGAGAAAGTTGTAGCTCAGGTAAATATAGACTTTGATTTTTCTATACAAAACTCTACATCTGAGACATTTGATCCTGAAAATGTTGTTAGAAGCGAGCAGTCAAGTGAAGAAAAAAGAGAGGGGAGCACTCCAGCAGAAGTTGGTGGAGTCCCTGGAACTGTTAGTAATATAGGTCCAGTTGAGGGCTTAAAAAGTAACCAAACTAGTGAAAAATATGAAAAAAATACAGGTACTACTAACTATGAGGTTGGTAAAACAGTCTCAACTACAAAGTCAGAATTTGCCCGTATAAAAAAGATTAGTGCGGCAGTTATAGTTGATGGAAAGTATAAGTACAAGCTAGATGAAAATAACAAGCCAACAAAAGAGCTTGAATATCTGGCACTTCAAGATAGTGATCTTGACGCTCTCTCTTCACTTGTTAGCCGCTCTATTGGTATAGATGAGGCAAGGGGTGATCAGGTAAGTGTTAAAAATCTTCAGTTTAAAAGAGATGCATCTTTGGGTGAGATTGATGGAGTCTCAAGAGCTTTAACATTCTCTCAAACTTACTTGGCACCATTTTCTGGACTATTTAAGTATCTTTTTGTTCTTATTTTACTTTTGATACTTTACAAAAAAGTCATCTCTCCGTTTGCACTTAGAATGCTTGAAGTCTCAAAAGAAGATGATGAATTAACTCGTCCATCACTAGATATTGAAGATGATGAAGAGGAAGACTTAGTAGAGAAAGTTCAACAGATGCGCAAAAAAGTTGAGAGTCAACTAGGCATGGGTGAGGGCTTTAATGAAGATGAACTAAAGCATGAAGTCCTTTTAGAAAAAGTCAGAAATATGGCAGAAGATGCACCAGAAGAGATAGCGGCTCTTCTGCAGTCTCTGCTGGTTGGTGATGATGAACAACCTTATGTAAGAGAAAGGAGGTAGAAAGCTTATGAGTTTAAACCCAACCCAACAAGCAAAATTAGATGAAATGAGTATGGCTGAAAAAATCTCTATACTTCTTATGCAGTTAGGTGAAGAGCCAACAGCTGCAATTTTCTCAAATATGAGTGTAGATGCTATAACTGAAGTTTCAAAATACATTGCTGGGAATAAGAGTGTTGAAAAGTCCATAGCTACTGTTATACTTGAAGAATTTCATGCAATATTTCAGTCAGGTCAGTTTATTACATCTGGCGGTTTGGAGTATGCAAGAGAGCTTTTATATAGAACGCTAGGACCAGAAGAGGCTAAGAAAGTTTTAGAGAAGTTATCAAAGAGTATGCAAAATATTCAAAACTTCTCTTATCTATCAAAAATAAAGCCTCAACAACTCTCAGACTTTATCGTCAATGAGCATCCACAAACCATAGCGCTTATTTTAGCTCACATGGATCCAACTGAAGCTGCAGATACGCTACAGTTTTTCCCAGATGATTTGCGTTCAGAAGTAGCTATGAGGATGGCTAGGCTTGGAGATATTTCTCCTTCTGTTATCAAAAGAGTCTCAGCAGTACTAGAGTCAAAACTAGAATCTCTAGCATCTTACAAAGTCGAAGTTGGTGGACCTCGCGCGGTTGCTGATATCTTTAACCGTTTAGGTGCAAAAAGTGCAAAAGCTACACTTTCTCAAGTTGAGCAGATAGATGAAGAGCTTGCAACACAGATAAAAGAGATGATGTTTACATTTGAGGATATAGTTACTCTTGATAAGTCTGCAATTACAGAAATTCTTAAAGCGGTTGATAAAAAAGAACTTATGCTAGCGCTTAAGAGTGCGCCAGAGGAGCTAAAAGAGAAGTTCTTCTCTGGAATGAGTGAGAGAGCTAAAGAGGCATTTGATGAAGAGATGCAGTTTCTGGGTGCAGTTAAAATGAAAGATGTTGAGAATGCTCAAAGACAGATTGTTGAACTTGTAAATGGGCTAGCGGAAGCTGGAACCATACAGATGGGCTCAAACGATGAGATGGTAGAGTAAGTAAAAAATGGCAACTGTAATCTCAAACGATAAACTGATGAAGCACAATGTAGATAAGTACACCTTTAAAGTCTTGGCTATGGGGCCAACGACAGACACTAAAGTACAAAAAAGTTCTTCACAAATAAGTGAGCAAAGAGAGCCAGAAAAACCTCAAACTAGTGTAGATTCAAGCTCCATAAGTACAAGTTCTAAAGATTCACTTATAGAGTCTTTGATGAAAAAGACTGATGAGATGTCCTCTAACTTTATAAAGTTACAGATGAAGCTAGAAGCTATGAGTGAAGATCATAAAATAGAGATTGAAAAAGTAAGAGCAGAATCATTTGAACAAGGTACTATATCTGGTAAAGAGCAGGCTTTAAAAGAGGAACAAGGAAGTGTCAAAAACTCTTTAGAGCAGTTTATAAACTCTATAAAAACGCTAGAAAATAGCGCTTTAGAGTATGAAAAGGCCTTGGAGGGAATAAAATCAGAGTTAGTTAGTGCTGCTCTTGATATTTCAAAAGAGGTTATAAATGTAGAACTATCGAAAAACTCAAGCCAAATAGCTGAAGTTTTATCACGCGAGCTTATTAAAGAGCTTCAGGGGGCCTCAAAGATAAAACTAAGAGTAAACCCTAAAAACCATGGAGATTTATCCAAAAGCCTAGGTTCGCTAGAGCATGTTGAGATTGTGTCAGATGGTGCAGTTAGCGAAGGTGGAGTCATTGCCATTAGTGATGTGGGAAATATAGATGCGCAGATTTCTAAGAGATTCCAGAGAGTAAAAAAAGCAGCCTTAAGTGAATAGAAAATGATAAATGTAAAAGAAAAAACCATAAAAGAGTTAGAAGTTCTTTGCCAAGATATAAGAGAAGAGATTTTAAGAGTAGTAAGCAAAAATGGAGGGCATCTTAGCTCAACTCTGGGTGCTACTGAACTTATAGTAGCTATGCACAAAGTTTTTGATGTAAGCAAAGACCCCTTTATCTTTGATGTATCGCATCAGGCTTATGCACACAAATTGCTAACAAAGAGATGGGAAGATTTTGAGACGCTCCGTCAATTTGGTGGCACTTGTGGATATACAAAACCAAGTGAGTCTGAGTACGATTACTTTGTAGCTGGGCATAGCTCCACTTCTATCTCTCTAGGTGTAGGTGCAGCAAAGGCGATAAAGCTAAAAGGCGAGCAAGAAACAAGAGTTCCTGTGGTTATGATAGGTGATGGCTCAATGACCGCTGGAATGGTTTATGAAGCTTTAAATGAGTTAGGAGAGAGAGAGTATCCTTTAGTCATAATCCTAAATGATAATGAGATGAGCATAGCAAAGCCAATAGGCGCTATTAGCAGAATTTTAAGCTCAGCTATGGCATCGCCACTATATCAAAAGTTTAAAAAACATACTGAAAACTTTGTAGATAACTTTGGGGAGAGTGGACACTATATAGCTAAAAGGATGGAAGAGTCACTCAAACTCATAACTCCAGGTGTTTTGTTTGAAGAGATGGGTATAAACTATATAGGGCCTGTTGATGGGCATAATCTCTCTCAACTTATAGAGATTATGCAGACTGCTAAGAACCTAAAACAGCCTGTGATAGTCCACGCTCAAACCATAAAAGGCAAGGGTTATGAGATAGCTGAGGGTAAAGAAGAGAAGTGGCATGGAGTTGGCCCATTTGACTTAAATGATGGCACAGCTACTAAAAAAGCCTCTTCTAAAAGTGCTACACAGATCTATACAGAAGCTTTGATGCATCTAGCAAAAAACAACGAAAAAATAGTTGGAGTTACTGCTGCAATGCCAAGTGGGACAGGACTTAGTGAGCTGATGGAAGCGTATCCTGATAGATTTTGGGATGTTGCCATCGCTGAACAACACGCAGTTACCTCCATGGCAGCACTAGCAAAAGAGGGATTTAAACCTTTTTGTACCATCTACTCTACTTTTTTACAACGTGCTTATGACCAAGTCATACATGATACTTGTTTGATGGACTTGCCTGTGGTTTTTGCACTCGATCGCGCTGGAATAGTTGGTGAAGATGGAGAGACACATCAAGGAGCATTTGATATCAGTTTTTTAAGAGCTATCCCAAATATGACACTCTTTGCTCCAAGAGATGAGAAGTCATTTCATCAAGCACTAGGTTTTGCTGCAGAGTATGAGCATCCTTGTTCACTTAGATATCCACGAGGCTCTTTTACTGAGACAAATCTTCCTGAGTCAGCCCCTTTTGAGCTGGCAAAATCTCAACTACTGCGCTCAAATAAGGGAGATATATTATTTGTTGGTTATGGAAATGGAGTGGGGCGGGCTTACGAGACAGCTGAGCTACTTGAAGATGAAGTTAGCATACTAGACTTAAGATTTGTAAAACCTCTTGATGAGGAGATGCTAAAAGATTTATCTAAAAAACATAAAAAATGGTTTGTATTTAGTGATAGCTCTAAAATGGGTGGAGTTGGTTCTGCTATATTAGAATTTCTATCACAAGAAAAAATCCTTGATGTAGAGTTGGTGAGTTTTGAGTACGAGGATAAGTTTATAACCCATGGAAATACAAAACAAGTAGAAGAGTCATTAGGGCTTCTGCCTAAGCAACTAGCTAAGAGGGTTGAATCCCTCTCTTAGCTAGCTAATAATCCCTCCCCAATAACTCCAAAGCTTTTATGATAACTAAAAAGCTAAAATCAAATTTGAGATGTTATAATAATTTACTACAAAAATTGAGCACAAATAAAAGTTGTTAGTGGATTATAACAACACTACCAAAGATGCTGCTTCACATGAGTAAAAAATTAAGGAGTACAATATGTTAGATGCTATCGTTTTATCTCTTGCAAAAACAACCCTTTTACATCACTTCTCTAAACATGAAGGTTTAGATAGGGATAAACTTTTAGGTCTTCATCCACAACTAGCGCAAAAGGGAGCTTCTTTTGTTACATTAAACAAAAATGGTGCTCTTCGTGGATGCATAGGTTCGATAATTGCCCACAGGATACTTTATGATGATATAGTCTCAAACACCCTAATGAGTGCCTTTAGAGATGGTAGGTTTTCGCCACTTCAAGAAGATGAGCTACATGAACTCACTATTGAAGTCTCAATATTAAGTACCCCAGAGGAGATAAAATATAGTAACTATGAAGAGCTTGTAAAAATAGTTGTGCCATATAAAGATGGGCTTATTTTAGAACATGGCTCCTATCATGGTACTTTTTTACCTCAAGTGTGGCAGCAACTTCCAAAGACAGAAGATTTTTTAGAGCATCTAAGTTTTAAATCTGGATCAAACCCATCTATCTATACGCAAAGTCCAAAGATTTCAAGGTATAGAGTAGATGCCATAGAAGCAAGATTTGATGAGATAAAAATACTATAAAAGTGTAGCTTTGATAGTTTTATATATAGATTATTAGGAGAACAAGATGAGACGAGAGATGAGTGTGGCTGGTTCGTTTTACCCAAGAGATGCAGGCGAAATTTTAAAGTATTTCAGTAGTTTTAGTGCCCTGTTTGATAAAAATTCTTCACAAATCCAAGCAAAAACAAGAGCTGTGATAGTTCCTCATGCTGGATATGTTTTCTCAGGTTACAGTGCAAATATTGCCTATAGAGTCTTGGCTAATGGTGGCGTGAAAAACTTTGTAGTTATTGGTCCATCTCATAGAGTTGCGTTTGATGGAGTGAGCATGTGTTCATCAGTAGAGTACCTAACTCCACTAGGTGCTATAGAAAAAAGTGAGCTTATATATAAAACTATAGAGAAAAATTTTGGACTGACTCAAATGGTTACACATAAAGAACACTCAACTGAGGTGCAGTTCCCTTTTATAAAGCACTATATAAAGGATGCAAAGATTGTTGAGCTAGTCTATGGAAATGTGGATGCTTCTTCTTTATCAAAGATTATAGATATGGTGCTAAGCTTAGAAGATTGTGGAGTTATTATCAGCACAGATTTGAGCCATTTTTATAATGAAGAGTATGCTAATAGACTTGATAATATCTGCATTGAGGCTATAAAAAAACTTGATACTTCGCTTTTGCATCAGGGCTGTGAAGCTTGTGG
>JAVEST010000035.1:0-16580 GCA_034006465.1 Sulfurimonas sp.
TGTGGCTTTAAAGTTCTCAGGTTTTTGGAAGCGATTCTTCTAGGAATGCTAACCAATGGCATTCTCCACGATGAGCTTCGCATTGTGTGGATTTAAAATCAAGGTGCTCTTTACAGACCTTTTCTACGAGGTTAAAACCTCGCTTCCAAAGAGTTGTGTGGCTTTAAAGTTCTCAGGTTTTTGGAAGCGATTCTTCTAGGAATGCTAACCAATGGCATTCTCCACGATGAGCTTCGCATTGTGTGGATTTAAAATCAAGGTGCTCTTTACAGACCTTTTCTACGAGGTTGAAACCTCGCTTCCAAAGAGTTGTGTGGCTTTAAAGTTCTCAGGCTCTTTGCATCATCAAAACGCCAGCAAATCTTCCTGTAGTTTTAGACGCTCTGTAGGAAAAATATTTGTTAGCTCTGCAACAGCTACACTCCTCGCTAATCTCGATGTTTTGCTCTTTTATACCAGATGCTAGGAGTTGAGACTTTAAAATCTTGCCAACATCTAAAAAGAGAGCGCCACCTCTTTGCTCTATTGCAAACTCAAGCCCTAACTCATCTGCTTTTGTTTTAATTTCAAGTCCAACTTCATAGCAACAAACACCGATACTAGCACCAATGGCTACAACTATATCTCTTGCATCTGAGCCAAAATCATCTACAAAACTCTCAATTACATTTTTTACGATATTTTTAAAAGCCCCCTCTCTTCCTGCGTGAGCTACGGCGATAACTCTTTTTTTATCATCATAAAAAAGCAGAGGGCTACAATCTGCTACCATAACCATCAAAGGGGTGTCTGTTTTGTTGGTTATAAGTGCATCACAGGTTGGAGGATTTGAAAAATCATCTCCTGCATCTACGATATGAACTAAACTAGAGTGAATCTGCTTCATATGAACAAGTGTTTGTCTTTTGTAGTTGAGATGAGATGCTAAGATATCGTGGTTTTTTAAAACTGACTCTTCATTATCGCCCACATGAAAGGCTAGGTTTAGGGAGTCAAACGGAGCAAAACTTACTCCGCTATCTCTTGAGCTAAACGCGTGAATGAGTTTTGCTTGGTTCTTTAATCTTGGGCTTTGATGAATTTTCATATAATAATTATAGCAAAACAAAAGGGCTTGATATGAACAATCTTAGCATATATCCTCCTACGCTTGATGAGGGCACTATAGAGAATAAACGACAAGAAATACTAGAATATTTTAACAATACTTATACACTTTATGAGAAAGTTTTTGAGACCCTTGCAAGTGATGAGGTTTTTTACAAAAAGTCTGAACCATCAAGGCATCCGATGATATTTTACTTCGGCCACACTGCTACTTTTTTTATAAACAAGCTTATACTTATGAAGATAATCGACAAAAGAGTAGATGCAAACTTTGAGTCCATCTTTGCAGTTGGCGTTGATGAGATGGCTTGGGATGATGTGAACTCTAAAAACTATGCATGGCCAAGGGTTGATGAAGTTAGAGAATATAGAGCGAGGGTAAGAGAGCTAGTTGGTAAGCTTATTATGAGCCTTGATTTTGAGCTTCCTATCAGACAAAGTTCTCCTATGTGGGTAATTCTTATGGGTATTGAGCATGAGAGGATTCATATAGAGACTTCGCTTGTTCTTCATCGCCAGATGCCACTAGAGTTTGTGAAAAATGTAAAAGAGTTTAAAATCTGCTCTCACAGCTCAAATGCTCCAAAAAATGAGATGATAAAGGTGGCATCACAGCAGGTAAAACTAGGAAAAAGCACAACTCACAATCTCTATGGTTGGGATAATGAATATGGCCATTATGAAGAAGAAGTTGGTGAGTTTAAGGCTTCAAAATATCTTGTAAGTAATGCTGAGTTTATGGAGTTTGTAGAGAGTGGCGGTTATGAGAGTGATGAATTTTGGGATGAAGAGGGATTGCAATACCTCAAAAACTCAAAAGCAAAACATCCTGCTTTTTGGGTTTATGAAGAGGGAGTTTATAGATATAGAGCTCTGTGTGAGGTTATAGAGATGCCACTTGATTGGCCAGTTGATGTAAATGCGTTAGAGGCTGAGGCATTTTGTAGATATAAGAGCAAAAAAGAAGCAGAGATCTTTACTCTTGTTAGTGAAGCTGAGTATAGAGCTATCTATGAGCAGGCAAATATAGAGGATTTGCCTGCCTTTCATCAAAGTCGCGCAAATCTTAACTTCTACCACTATGCTAGTTCATGCCCTGTAAATGAGTTTGGTTTTCATACAAAGAGTGGTGAATCCATTTTTGATGTAGTAGGAAATGTTTGGCAGTGGGGTAGAACGCCAATACGCCCGTTTGAAGGCTTTGAAGTTCATGAGGCTTATGATGACTTTACAGCTCCAACCTTTGATGAAAAACATGCACTAATCTTTGGCTCATCATGGGCTAGTAGCGGAAACCTTATCATGAAGCACTCTCGATACGCTTTTAGGAAACATTTCCCCCAAAATGCAGGATTTAGATATGTAATATCAAGTAATCAAGATGAGAGTAAATCAGATATATATGAGAGTGATGAGCTAGTTTCGCAGTATTGTGAATTTCAATATGGCAAAAGCTATTTTGGAGTAAAAAACTTTGCCAAAGAGTGTGCGAAGATAGCAGTAGAATTTAGCACAAACAAAACAAAAGCACTTGATTTGGGATGTGCCACTACAAGGGCTAGTTTTGAGCTTGCAAAGGAGTTTGATAAGGTTGAGGGTGTTGACTTCTCCGCTCGTTTCATTCAAGTGGGAGTGAAGTTAAAAGAGAGAGGATATGTTGCCTTTGCATCTAAACTAGAGGGAGATTTGGTGCAAAACAAAAAGGTAAGCATTGAAGAGTTGGGCTATGGGGATATTGCCCACAAAGTCTCATTTTGGCAAGGAGATGCGTGTAATCTCAAACCAAATCTAAACTCATACGATTTAGTGATGGCAACAAATCTCATAGATAGACTCTACAATCCTAAGCTCTTTTTGCAAACTATCCATGAGAGGCTAAATAGCGAGGGTACACTTATGATAACCTCTCCATATACATGGCAAGAGAGCTCAACTCAAAAAGAGCTTTGGTTAGGCGGTTTTATAGATGCAGAGGGTAATGAAGTAAGGACACTGGATAGTTTAAAAGAGATTTTAAACCCTCACTTTGAGCTTGTGCATCTTAGAGATATAGAGTTTGTTATAAAAGAGACGGCAAGGAAGTTTCAGCACACTATTGCACAGTGTAGCATCTGGAAAAAAAAGTGAAATATGACTTTAGCACACACTCAGATAGAGAAAATTCTAGAGCTGAGAAATACACTCTAAGAGAAGAGCTTTTTGGGACACAGGATGTGCTTCCTGCTTGGGTTGCTGATATGAATATAAACACACCAAACTTTGTTATAGATGCAGTAAAAAAAAGGTTGAAGCATCCCATCATTGGCTATGAGTCGATGCCACGAAGTGCATTTGAGGCTCAGATAAGATGGTTAGAGAGTGAACATGGAATCTCTTATGAGTTAGAAGATCTGCTCTACTCTCACTCTGTTGTGGCATCTATGGATTTGGCAATTGATGCTTTTAGTGAAATGGGTGATAAAATCATAGTCCAAACTCCAGTCTATCCTCCTTTTTTAAGTAGTGTAAAAGAGCAAAAAAGAGAACTTTTAATTAATCCTCTAAAGCAGGCGAGTGATGGAAGATATCTTTTTGATATAGAGGATTTAAGAGCAAAGATAGATGAGAAGACTAAGCTTTTACTTCTTTGCTCTCCTCATAACCCAGTTGGTCGGGTTTGGCAAAAAAAAGAGTTAGAAGAGATTTTAGAACTCTGTTTAGAACACAACATCTTAGTCTTTAGTGATGAGATTCACTCAGATTTAGTCTATGCGCCAAACAGACATATCCCTTTTGCATCTCTTAATCAAAAGGCAAGAGATATAACTATAACAGCTATAGGAGTTGGAAAAACTTTTAATATGGCTGGTTTTGCGATGAGTAGTGTGGCTATAGCAAATAGAGCTCTGCGAGAGAGGTTTTTACAAAGTTACAGAAGAGTTCATATTGGGCATGGTAGTGTTTTATCGCAAGTAGCTTTTGAAGCTGCTTATAGAGAGGGTAGAGAGTGGCTTAGTGAGTTAAAAGTGCACTTGATGGGTAACTATGAGCTACTTGTAGAAGTTTGTAAAAAACATGAAGATATTATAAAACCAGTACCTATAGAGGCAACTTATCTTGCGTGGCTTGATTGTAGAGGTTTAGAGTTAAACAATAGAGGCATCAAAGAGTTTTTTATAAAAAAGGCAAAACTAGGGCTTAATCTTGGGCTTAATTTTTCAAAAGAGGGAAGCGGTTTTATGAGGCTAAACTTTGGAGTAAGTCGCGATGAGATGCAAGATATAGTAAGAAGAATTGATATGGCTTTGTTAGAGTTTAGAGATGAGTGATTTTGTAAAAATAGAGTCTTTTATACACAAGCACCACGCTTTAAGCCTAGCTACTTCTGATGGCGATGAACTGAGTGTTTGTAGTCTCTTTTATGTCTATGATAAGGGATGTTTTGTGGTGGCTAGTAGCGAGGATACTACACATATAAAACATGTCTTAAAAAACAAAAAAGTAGCTGGAAATATTCTTTTAGAGACAAAAGAGGTAGGTAGGATACAAGGTCTTCAGTTTAGAGGAATTTTTGAAATCTTAAATGATAAAGAGCTTAAAAAGCTCTACTACAAGAGGTATCCATATGCACTTGCTATGATGGCAAAACTTTGGAAGATAGAAGTTAATTATTTCAAACTAACTGACAATAGGTTAGGCTTCGGCAAAAAGCTTATTTGGCAGGAGTCTTAAGTTCAAATAGGGAACATTCAGTTCCACTACTTTGAAAAACAACAATAGATGGTAGTTGAGCTGATTTGAAGCCATATGCCTTGCATCCATGAGGTTGCTTTTTTTCCCAAGTAACATAATAATGTTTGCATTTTCTACAGTTTATTCTTTTCATCTCTCTTTTCTTTGTTTAAGTAAGGAATTCTAGCATATTAGGTAAAATAAGCAACTTGTTTTACAATTATTAGAAAATATAGTGCAAGTGTTAAGTTTTAAAGTCAGGGTGTGCTTTGTTAGTCCCTACGCTCTGCGTTGGAACTCATATATTTTGGTTATAGCATATATATAAACTCCATGGGAGTTATGAAAATAACTCGGAAGTGAGGCTTTAGCCTCGCAGAGATACTTTAAAGTCGTATAGGGCGAGGTTAAAACCTCGCCTCCAAAAGAAATGCGTGGCTTTGAAGCTTGCAGAGCAATCAGAAGCGATGCTCTTAGGAAGAAGATGGAATGAGAGAAGAGTTTCTAGACTAACAAGATATCTCAAGAGGCACAAGTGCCGAGAGTTTTCCGCCTAGGAAAACCAAGCGTTAGCGTAGCCAAAGGAATTGCTCCCTTTGGTGTGATAGATATTAATAGGGAAAAAGGTTCCCTTAAATTTATGAAATAAATTAAAGGAAAAATATGGACAAAATATTATTGATGTTACAGCTTCAAGCACAATTAAATGATGCTACAAATGGAGAAAATTGGATTAAGGGTATTACAAAAGATGCTAAAGAGATAAACTGGAAGAGATGCATCTATATGGAGTGTGCAGAGATGATAGATAGCTTTTCATGGAAGCATTGGAAGAACATCAAACAAGAGCCTGATTGGGCAAACTTGCAGATAGAAGTAGTTGATGTGTGGCACTTTGTGATGAGTTTGGCTATTGAGAGCTATAGCAAAACTCTAAGAGGCGGCATAGAAGATTTGGCTATCAATATATCTAACTTAGATAGTTTTTCTAAGATAGATACAAAGAGTGATGACTTTGCACCACAAAAGAAGATTATGCTAAAGGTTGAAGATATTATGCGCGAGGCTTTAAGTCAAGAGGAGATTAATCTTGAAGCGCTTCTTGCAAGTTTTTTTGACCTAGTTGTTTTTAGTGGACTTGATTTAGAAACTCTTTATAGGCTATATGTTGGTAAAAATATATTAAATCAGTTTCGCCAAGATCATGGTTATAAAGAGGGCACTTATATTAAAGTTTGGGCAGGAAAAGAGGATAATGTTATTATGAAGAAAATTTGGGAAGAGAATATTGATATAACACCAGATGAACTCTATAATGAGCTTACAAAACTATATCTCTCTATGAACAAGAGCTAATAGTTGAGCACTCTTTTAGAAGTTAAAAATCTATCTTTTGGTTATAAAAAAGACTCTTTGCTTTTTGATGACCTCTCTTTTAGCTTAAAAAGGGGCGAAATAAAAGTTATAGTTGGAGCTAGCGGAGCTGGAAAGAGCACACTTTTTGAGCTGATTTTAGGAAACTTAAAACCTCTTAGAGGGAGTGTTGAGTGCAAAGTAGCATCTGAAGTTTTTCAAGACCCATACAGCTCTTTTCACCCTAGCTATAGCTTACTCAACCAGATAAAAGATGTAGCATCTACTGATGGGCTTGATGAGTATTTAACTAAACTAAATCTAGACTATAAACTACTTTTAAAACTCCCACATGAACTCTCAGGCGGACAACTCCAGCGTGCTTCTATACTAAGAGCTATGCTTATGAAGAGTGAAGTTTTACTACTAGATGAGCCAACATCTGCACTTGATAATGTTATTCAGCTCGAAGTTATGAAGATGCTAATAGGCTCACTAGGAGATATTGGGATGCTTATTATTACTCATGATTTGGAGCTTGCTAAGTGGTGTGGTGATGAGATTATAGAAATCTAGGACTGAACTAAAAAATATTTAGTTATATAAAAACCACAACCAGCCATAAAAACAGTACCAAAGGCATTTAGCGAGATATTTGCTAAGGCTAAAATAATATAACCACCCTCTAAGAGGAAAAAACTCTCTATAGCAAAAGCTGAATATGTTGTCAATGCACCTAAAATCCCAGTGGAGAGGAATGATTTTACATGCATAGAAAAGAGTGTAGTGTACATAAAATAAGCTACTAAAATTCCCATAACAAAGCTTCCAACAAGATTTACTCCAAGAGTTCCAAAGGGGAGTTCATGAGTAACATTACTAGAGATTAAACCGTTGAGGTATACCCTTAATATTGCACCGATAAAGCCACCACTACCTACTGCTAGGATTGTTTGATAGCTCATCATCATATACCTTTTGCATCTTAATTCTTAGATTGCTAAGCCAATTTTTATCCTCTTTATCTGCTAAAAATGAGTCAAGAAAAATAACTTTAATGCGACCTGGTTTGTAGTAAAATTTTTTTACATTGTAATACTTCGCACTTTGCATAATAACGACAGGCTGAACGCGAAGTTCATACTTATCTGCTAAGATTTTTGCTCCTACTTTAAAAGGTAGCATCTTAGATTTTGTAGAGCGAGTTCCTTCTGGAAACATTGTGATTACCCTATCTTTGTCAAGTCTATCTTTTGCATCTTTGAGTAGTTTTAGTAGAGAGGTCTTGCTCTCTCTTGTGACTGCTATATCTTTTGGAAGCCTAAGTGCTAGTCCAAAAAAAGGTATGTCAAACAACTCTTTTTTAGCAACCCAAGCTAAATCTCTACTCGTTATTGTCTCCATAACACAAATATCTAAATCACTCTGATGGTTGACTAAAAACATCTGTGCATCTTTATCTTCTTCGCCTTTTGTCTCAACTGTGAAAAATGTAGTAAGTCTAATGAGCCAAGCCGATATTTTTCTAGCATATGGTCGAGGGACAATATAGTAAAAAACTATCATCAATGTTAGAGAAGAAAAAATAATTATTGTTGCAAAAAGCCAACTAATCTTTGCAAATATCTTCATTTTTAACCCACCCTATCTTTTCATTTTTTAGTTTTACCTTTACAAAATCTTCTACACTTCCCTCTTTTTGTAAGTAGTAAACTGTATTTGTTTTTTCAAAAATAGTTCCATTATGTACTGGAAGTAGGTATATTTTAGAACCTACTTTTATGCAAACTTCTTTTGATGGGATAGCTATGTAAAGAACATAAGCTAAAGGGATTAGTATAAAAACTAAGTATATATATTTTTTTCTCCATAAAATAAGTAAAAAAGCGATCAAAGCTATAAGTGATGCTAGAAGCATTTTTACTCTATCATGAGATTGGTCTTTTGGCTTTAAGTCTGTTTGCGTAGTCACACTATCATCATCTACAATGATAGGAATATTTAAGCCTAAAAAGTTATTTTGTAAAAGATTGAAATAGGTAAAAGAGAGATTTTCAATCTCTTTTTTTATAACCCCATAGTAAACCAACTTAGAGTTAAAGGGAGATTCGGTTATGGATTCTATCCCTTGTTTATAGGCGTCCTTTAGCCTAAACGAAGCTATATCACAGTTTTTAGCAGTGGCTACAAAGACTACAATGTTATGGTTGTCATCATAGGCAGTTGTTTTAAACTCTAAGAGCTCAAAGTTATCTGCTACTATATTTGCAAAGTTACTTTTAGGGTTTAGGGTGACTACATTTAGTTTAAAGCCATCTAGTGTTGTATCTCTGTAAAGAGTATCATCAAAACCTCTTATAGTCGCTTTAAAGTCAGGTATATTCGCATTGCTATGTGTTGTTACAAAATAGAAGGTATCATAAAAATATTTGGAATCTTTTTCTCTAAAAGGAGTTTCATTTAGAAGTTTTAAACCATCACTGTTTAGTAGTTCGTAAGTGATGCTTGAGAACTCTTTAACAGTAGAGAGGGTTTTTATTGTAATGGGGAAAATCTCTCCTTTTATAACCCTATGAGGAGTTGATTTAAAGTTAAGATATAAAACTTTTGGCAAAGAGCTCTCTAGAGATATGCTCTCATCTTGAGTTGAGTTTACTTCATTTGCACTTAGGGTTGTTAGAAATAACAGCCCTAAAAAGATTAGTCGAATCACGCTTTTAAAAATCCTTGAAGCATAGCTACTCCATCATCGCTTCCTAGGATAACTTCCATAGCTCTCTCAGGATGTGGCATAAGACCAAAAACATTTTTTTCTTTATTACAGATGCCAGCAATTGAATCAAGGCTACCATTTGGATTTTCTACATTTCCATTTGCATCTGAGTATCTAAGGAGTATTTGGCCGTTATCTTCTAGCTCTTGAAGCCCAGCAGCATCTATAAAATAGTTTCCATCATGATGAGCAATTGGAATATTAACAACATCACCAACGCTTAGATTTTTTAAAAACTCATTATTATTATTTATAACCTTTAGGTAGTGGTATTTTGATAAAAAGTGCAGATTTTCATTTCTTTTTAATGCACCTGGAAGAAGGTTTGTCTCCGTTAAAACTTGAAAACCATTACAGATGCCAAGGACTTTTCCACCAGCCTTAGCATAAGCCTCAACTGCTTTCATAACAGGAGAAAACTTTGCAATAGCTCCACTTCTTAGATAGTCTCCATAAGAAAATCCACCAGGAATTACTAAGAGGTCAGTATCCTCTGGAACCTTGTCTGCTTTGTGCCAAAGTATCTCAGTTTTAGCACCAAGTTTTTCAAATGCATATCTTGTATCATACTCACAATTGGTTCCAGGAAACTGTAAAATTGTTACCTTTTTCATTATACTAACTCTATCTCATAATCTTCAATAACAGTGTTAGCTAAAAGGTCTTCACACATCTTAGTAACATCAGCTAAAGCTGCTTTTTTATCGTCACCATCTAGTTGTAAAACTATCTGTTTTCCAACACGAACATCTTTAACATTATTAAAGTGCAATGACTCTAGTGCGTGAAGTACTGCCTTTCCTTGAGAATCTAGTACACCTGCTTTTAAAGATACGTTTATTATTGCTTTTATCATTTTCATTTTCCTAAAATTATTGTTTTCATGGCGAAAAAAAGTAACTTTTCCACCTGCATTAATAGCACATTTATACTTAGTTGGGCGCGTTTTGGTTTTGTTCGCCCGCAGCATTAGTGCTATTTAGAGAGAATTCTATTTAAAACCTGCTCATAAGCCACTGTTAGACCGCCTAAACCTTGACGAAATCTATCTTTATCCATCTTCTCGCCACTCGCCACATCCCAAAAACGACAGTTATCAGGAGATATTTCATCGACTAAGATGATATTTCCACTACTATCTTTTCCAAACTCTAGTTTAAAGTCCACTAGATTTAAACCTTTTTCAAAGAAGTAAGGACGAAGGATATCGTTTACTTGTCTTGCCATTCTACGAAGCTTATCAAGCTCATCTTGATACTCAACAAGACCTAAGATAAGAGCGTGTTGGTCATTTAGTTTTGGGTCACCCAAATCATCATTTTTATAATCAAACTCAACTAGAGTAAAAGGAAGAGTTGTGCCATCTTTTATGCCAAGATTTCTAGTTAAGCTCCCAGTTGCAATGTTGCGGACTATCACTTCTATGAGAATAACATCGACTTTTTTGTGAAGCATATGATTATCATCTAGCATCTCTACAAAGTGTGTCTGAATACCATTTGCCTCTAGTAGCTTAAATAGCTCAGTTGAAATTTTGTTGTTAAGAGCGCCTTTTCCAGCCTCACTTGACTTTTTTTCACCATTAAATGCTGTCAAATCATCTTTAAACTCTGAAATGACTAAATCCTTATCATCTGTTAAATAAAGTCTTTTAGCCTTACCTTCATAGAGTAATTCTCTTTTTTGCATCTGTATATTTATCCTTTTACTATGATTAATGCTCTTATGATATCAACACTCTCTTTTAGCTGAATATCATCATATAATTGTTCTTTTGAAATTATATCTTTTTTATCGCCATTTTCTTTTGCTTTTTTGGCTTTAACTTCTTTTACATCAGTTTTTGTAAGCTCTTCTTCTAGGTGTTTTTTAAGATCGGCTTCTTTTATAGAAAAACCATTATCATCTCTTTTTACAGTTCCAGGGAAAACTTCTATATCTGGCTGAACGCCAAGTGCTTGAATAGTTCTTCCGCTTGGGAGATAATATCTCGCAATAGTGAGCTTGATAGCCTCTTCGTTTGTGATAGGAAGAACAACCTGTACGCTCCCTTTTCCAAAAGTATTTTCTCCAACTACAATAGCTCTTTTATGGTCCTGCAAAGCACCACTTACAATCTCAGATGCTGAAGCACTTCCACCATTTACGAGGATTACAACAGGAACTTTTGTCATTGTGGTTGAGCTCTTAGCACTATAGATTAGGTCATCTGAAGATTTACGACCTTTTTGAGATACTATATTGCCCTTATCAACAAAGAGGTCAACTAAACCAACGGCTTGATCAAGCAGTCCTCCAGGGTTGTTTCTTAAATCTAAGATAATTCCCTTTGTCATTGCTTTTTTCTTGTTTATGGCTTTAGAGACATCTTCTACAACTTTTTTATCAAAACTTGTAACTCTGACATATAAAACATCATCACCTATAGTTTTTGTATATACAGACTCAATCGTAATAACGCCTCTTACTATCTTAATAAGAAGTGGTTTTGCCTCTCCCTTTCTTACAATTGTAATCTCAATTGGCTCACCAACCTTTCCTCTCATGCGTGAGACTGCTTCATCTATAGTCATGCTTAGAGTTGATTCGTTGTTTATTTTCAAGATGATATCGCCAGCTTTTACGCCAGCTTTATCGGCAGGAGTTCCCTCTATAGGAGATATTACAGTTAAGGCCCCATCTTTGATTCCTACAGTAATGCCTAAACCTCCAAACTCCCCATCTGTTTGAACTTTAAGTCTTTTATAATCTTTTTGTGTTAAAAAACTTGAGTGAGCGTCCAGATTTGTCATCATGCCTTGGAGCGCTTTATCCATAAGTTCTTCGATAGTTACATTATCAACACTGTATTGCTCGACTATACTTATGACTTTTGTAAACTTTGCAAGAGCTTCAAGTCTTGAAGCTTCTTTTTTGTCAGTCTCTGCAGTTTTTGCAAAAAGATTTGCAGAAAAAAGTATTGTCAATGCTACTGCTATAGTGGTAAAACCTAGTGTTATATATCTTTTGTTGCTCATATGTTTCCCTATTGTTTTTAAAGAAGGACATTATAGTAAAAAGATGGTTAAATAACAAATTATTGATTTGTGAGAGAAAATTTTCAGTTTTTTTTTATATAATACAAAAAACTTAATAACATAAATTGTTACAAAACAAGGAAAAGAAAATGAGTTCAATAAAAGAGTATTTATCACAAGATCACACTAGATGCGATGAACTATTTGCAAAGATGGAAGATAGTGCAAATAAATCATTAGATAATGCAAAAGAGAGTTATGAAGAGTTTGCTAAAGCTACTGAGAGACACTTCCAGATGGAAGAGAGAGTTATGTTTTTGGAGTTTGAGGCAAAAACTGGAATGACTGAGGGTCCAACTGCGATGATGAGACATGAACACGCTCAGATGAGAGGCCTTATAAAGCAGATGGGTGAAGCAATAGAGGCACAAAACAAAGATAAATTTTTTGGACTCTCTGAGACTCTTATGATACTTATGCAGCAACACAACATGAAAGAAGAGCAGATGCTCTATACGATGGCTCAGCAACACTTAAGTGCAGAAGCTCCGAGAGTAGTTGATATGATGGAAGCTATGATTGTTGAGTAGAAAAAGTGCAGTTTAATGGTCTCTCACTAGAGCAAGCTCCTCCAATCTCAGCACCACTTAGGTTTTATCTCACAGCTCCACTCTTTGCTATTTTAGCTGGAGTTTTGTTGCTCCTAAGTGATGCAAGTGTTTTGCAAAGTAGATATTCTATAGATTCTATAGTCATAACACACGCTATAACCATAGGTTTTATGAGTTTTGTGATGCTAGGCTCACTAACTCAGATGCTCCCAGTTTTAGCTGGGGTGAAGATGTATAGAGTTGAACTTATCACAAAAACCTCGCATCTAGCCCTAGTTTTTGGGACTCTTTTTATGATAATGGGACTAAAGTTTGAGATGCCACTACTAAATACTCTAGCTATTATCTTGTTTGCATCTGGGTTTTTTGCGATGATAATCGTGATATTAATGGCTATAAAAAAAGTTAAAAATTTTACTCCAACAGTTACAGGGATGAGTGTGAGTTTAATTTTTGCTCTTTTTAGTGTTTTGATGGGAGTTTTTTTACTCTTTAGTTACATAGATGCAGATGCCGAAATCTATAGAAATATAGTCGCAAATACCCATAGCGTTTGGGCTATCTTTGGCTTTGCTGGGGTTTTAATAGTTGGTGTAACCTTTCAAGTTTTACCAATGTTTTATGTAGCACCAAAGTTTAAGGATTTTTATCAAAAAAGAGTGATTTTATTTATCTCTCTCTCACTTGTTTTATGGATGATAACGAGTTTGTTTTATGAGGCTTACTCAGTTGTTGCAAAACTCTGGTTAGTTCTGTTTTTTGCTTCATTTGCAGCTATTTTTTTGCAAAAGATAAAAAATAGAAAGAGAAAAGTTAGTGATATCACGCTTCTATACTATAAAACTTCAAGCATTTTTTTAGCTTTTGGTTCGCTTTTTTGGATAGTAGATGAGTACTATTTTAGCGAGCATATAGTTGTGACATCAATCTTCATTGGCGGTTTTATACTCTCTATTATGATAGGGATGCTGTATAAAATAGTTCCATTTTTAATTTGGTTTCATCTAAATGGGATGGGTTATATGAGCATCCCGACTATGAATGAGATGATAGATAAAAAGTGGGCGCTGATTCAATTTGCTCTTTTTGTAGCATCTCTTATGGGTTTTGTGCTCTCTTACTACATAGATGCATATTTGAGCCTATTTGCTTTAGCTTTTATCATTAGTATGGTAATCTTGCAATACAATATCATTACAGCAGTTTTGATATATAAAAGAGTTAAAAAAACTAAACCAGACTTTGATATGAGTGCGTTTGCCTAATATATAAAGCTTAAGTTTAGAAGTAAAGGCCAAGTGGATGCTAAAGAGTAATAACATAGTTTTGATAGGATTTATGGGAGTAGGAAAGGGTAGTGTGGCTCGCGAAGTCATAAAACACTCTGACTATATAACCCTTGATACTGATGATATGATAGAGAGTATGCAAAACAAAAAAATCAAAGATATTTTTGCACAAGATGGTGAAAGTTACTTTAGAGAGCTAGAGAGTGATGTAGCAAAGTGGTTAGAGAGTAGTGTGAAAAACACTCTTATCTCAACGGGTGGTGGCTTTTACAAGCAAGAAAACCTTAAAAAGATAGGAGTAGTTGTTTTGCTAGATTCTCCTTTTGAGAAGATAATAAAGAGAATCAAACACCATCCAAACGCTATGAAAAAACTAAAAAAAAGACCTCTTTTAAGAGACCTTAAAAAAGCAAAAGAGCTTTATGATGAGCGCCGTCCTGAATATTTAAAAATTGCAGATATAGTTATAGATGTAACAAAAAAGAGCGTACTTGAATGCTCAAAAGAACTTCTAAAAAAGGTAAAAGCACATGCGTAAAATAATAATATACTTAACACTTCTTTTTGCTACTTCTTTGATGGCATCAGAGGTGAAATGGGCAAAAGATTATGATGCTGGAGTAAAAGAAGCTACAAGGTTTGTAAAGCCGATGCTATTTATCTCTTCAAGACATTCATGTAAGTTTTGTGTCATTTTAGACGAGACAACCCTTAAAGATGAAAGAGTTGTAAAGGCGTTAAACAAAGACTTTGTCTCTGTAATCTCATATAGTGATGATAGTGACTATATGCCACAAAAACTCTATCACCCAGGAACTCCAGCTATCTGGTTTTTACTTCCAAATGGTGAACCTATGTATCAACCAATCATGGGCGCAATAACGGCAGATAATTTTGTTGAAGCACTAGATGTTGTAAAAAAACAATTTGATGAGTATATAAAAGCGGGAAAATAAGATGATATTTACAAACACAAAAAACGGTGATTTTGCTAAGAGTTTTGATGAACTTTTGCAAAGAGGAAAGATGGACATTGCAGAAGTTAGTGCAACAGTCCAAAATATTATAGATGAAATAAAGCTTGATAAAAACGAAGCTCTAAAGAAACACATAGCAAAGTTTGATAGCTGGATACCAAAGAGTGATGAAGATTTAAAAATCTCTACAGAGTCCATGAGCAAAGCTTATGATAATTTAGATGCCAAACTAAGAGACTCTTTGCATCTAGCGTATGATAGAATCAAAGCTTATCATGAGAAACAAAAACCAAAATCGTGGTTTGATACAGAATCAAATGGAACGATTTTAGGTCAAAAAGTGACTCCAGTTGATAGTGCAGGGCTCTATATTCCAGGTGGAAAAGCTGCATATCCATCTTCACTTTTGATGAATGTTATCCCAGCTCAAGTAGCTGGTGTTCAAAATATAATTGTAACTACTCCAACACCAAATAACGAACCAAATGAACTTTTACTAGCTGCTTGTCACCTTTGTGGTGTTAGCGAAGTTTATAAGGTTGGCGGAGCTAGTGCCATAGCTGCAATGGCTTATGGGACACAGACTATTCCAAAAGTCGATGTTATAACGGGTCCAGGAAATATCTTTGTAGCCACTGCAAAAAAGATGGTTTTTGGTGAAGTAAACATAGATATGATAGCAGGGCCTAGTGAGATAGGAATCCTAGCTGATGATAGTGCAAATCCTAGCCACTTAGCCATAGATATGCTCTCTCAGGCTGAACATGACGAGATGGCAAGTTCTATACTTATAACTCCATCACAAACTCTAGCAGATGCTGTACAGATAGAGATAGAAGTATGGCTTAAAAAACTCTCAAGAGAAGAGATTGCAAGAAAGTCAATAGAAGCTAGAGGCGCTATCATCGTTACAAAAGATATGGATGAGGCGATAGAACTTATGAATATGATAGCGCCTGAACATCTAGAAGTCGCAACTGATAATGCTTTTGAATATCTGGCTTATATAAAACACGCTGGAGCGATATTTTTAGGGCATAACACTCCCGAGGCTATTGGCGATTATGTGGCTGGTCCAAACCACACTCTACCAACAGGTGGGACTGCTAAGTTCTTCTCTCCGCTTGGAGTTGAAAACTTTATGAAAAAGACCTCTATAATCTCCTTTTCTAAAAAAGCCATTAACGAAATAGGCGAGGAGTGTGCACTCATAGCAAGTATAGAGGGATTGACCGCACATGAACAATCTGTAAGAGTTAGGCTAAATAAGTAGATATTTATTCTAAAGATACAAATTTGATAAAATAATATTGTGTCAAAATCAGGACTTCAAAGAACTATCATGTTTATATATGATTATTTTTTTTGAGGTTTCTGATTATTTACTAAATAATTTTCCAAGTTCTTCACTCAAACTCTTTAAACGACTATAAGTTTATAGAAAGTTTACACACATACACACTAAAAATGCTACCTAAAATGAAATTTTATGACTTTATAAAATTTTTTTAATTTAAGAATTATAATTAATACTTAATATTGATTATTCTTAATCTTGATAACAAAATTACCCAGCAAAAGCTATTTATCAAAATATTATCACTTATTTATAACAAATTTAAGGTTACTTCGATACTATTTTTTATGCGTAAAAGAGCCTGACATAGGACTATAACGGCTTCTTTTTAAGTGTATTAGTTATGGTTATGAATAGAAACTGTCCTAAAATGATTTAGGCAAAA
>JAVEST010000045.1:0-13506 GCA_034006465.1 Sulfurimonas sp.
AATTTAAGGTTACTTCGATACTATTTTTTATGCGTAAAAGAGCCTGACATAGGACTATAACGGCTTCTTTTTAAGTGTATTAGTTATGGTTATGAATAGAAACTGTCCTAAAATGATTTAGGCAAAAGGAGAGTATATGCAATTAGGTTTCCTGGTTGATTTGCATCTGTGTATGGGATGTAAAGGATGTGAGATCGCATGTAAAGTGGAAAATGAAGTACCACTTAGTACATGGAGACTTCGTGTTAAGTATGTGGATGTGGGGACTTTCCCAGAGACAAAAAGAACTTTTACACCTCTTAGATGTAATCACTGTGAGAATGCACCTTGTGTGAGAATTTGTCCAGTAAGTGCTCTGCATTATTTGGAAAATGGTATTGTAAACATAGATAAAGAACGCTGTATTGGTTGTGCTGGCTGTGTGATGGCTTGTCCTTACGGTGCGATATACATTGATCCTCAAACACAAACTGCAGATAAGTGTACTTACTGTGCACACCGCGTTGCATCTTCAATGATGCCATCATGTGTAGTTGCTTGCCCAGTTCAGGCAAATATTTTTGGTGACTTGGATGATCCAACATCAAACATCTCTAAATATATCCAAAAAAACCAAAGTAATGTTCAGGTTAGAAAACCAGAAAAAGGTACAAACCCTCATCACTTCTATGTAAATGGTGGCAACGTTAGCTTAAACCCTCTTGCTTCAAAAAGAGTAGAAGGTTTTTCACTGTTTAACAATATAACTACACTTCCAGTAGGAGGATCACACTAATGGCGGCACATGAAATTTTAGCAGCAACAAATGCTGTAGTTACTTTGGATGCGGCACTTCCTGGAATTGTTTGGCCTTGGCTTGTAACCATTAATATGTGGGCGAAGAGTATTGGTACTGGTGTTATCTTTATGTTGTTTTTGCTTATTAGAACACATCCAGATCAAGTAAAGGGCTTAAGATTTCCTACAACCGTAGTAGCTCTTATCTTTATCCATATCTTTTTACTTTTTACTCTAGCGGACTTGCATCAACCATTTAGAATGTGGCATATTTTCTTCTATCCTCATCTATCTTCAGCGATTACTATCGGCGCTTGGATGGCTACGATATTTGTAGGTTTACTCTTCCTTCTTGCCTTTGTAAGCTTTATCAAAAAAGATGATGCACTCTTTGACAAGATACTAACTTGGGTAGTGATTTTAGCAATCCCAGTTACACTCTATACAGCAGCACTAATGTCACAATGTACAGCTCGCGAACTATGGCAGATGCCAACAGAGTCGGCTCAAATGGTTTTTGCAGCACTTCTAGCGGGTTCTGCATTTATGATTTTACTAGGTGGTAATAAACTAAACTACGAAGCTAAGAAGACTCTAGGTGTAGTGTTGGGTCTAAGTGCTTTAATGTCTTTTACTCTATATATGTCAGAGTATATCTTTGGCCCTATGAAGGCTGAAGAAGTTGCTTTTATATTAGAATATATTAAAGGTGATGGACCATATACAGTTATGTTTTGGTTAGGTCAATGGATAACATATCTCTTACCGATGCTTCTTATCGTTTTAAGTAGAGCTTCAAAGAGCGAAAATCTTTTAAAACTTGCAGCGTTATTAGCGCTTGTAGGTCTGTGGTTAGTTAAGCATGTTTGGCTAACAATTCCACAATTATTACCAATGAGTTAGGGAGAATTAGATGTATTTACAAAGTAGAAGAACATTTTTAAAAGGCGCCGCATTTACTGTTGCTGGCGCTGTTATTGCTAAGGGTGTATTTACAACAGATGCACAAGCTGAGTCTGTCTCACAAAGCAAGTTTACAAATACTCCAGATTCATTATCATTCTACCCTCCGATGGAGGAGTGGGGCGACTTTAAAGAGCTTGATGGAAATGACTGGAAAAGAGGCGGGATTGACCGTCATGGTGTAAGAAGTGCTGATAATCCAAAAGGTATCGAAGTAAACGACTATATGATAGTCCCAACAGCATGTTCAAACTGTGAGGCTTCTTGTGGTTTGACTGCATGGATTGATAAGAAAACTTTTACAGTTAAGAAGTATATGGGTAATCCTCTTCACGCTGCATCTCGTGGAAGAAACTGCGCAAAAGGTTACGCTGCACAATCACAAATGTACGATCCAGACCGTATAGCATTTCCACTTAAGCGTGCTCCTGGTTCTGCTCGTGGTGAGGGCAAGTGGGTTCGTACAACTTGGGATGAGGCGATGACTGCCATTGGTAAAAAGATGGGCGATACTCTTAGAGTCGGTGATGAGTTATCTAAAAAATCAGTAATGTATCATGTTGGTCGTCCAAATGAAAATGGTTTTACTGGTAAAGTTTGGCATACGCTAGGTTGTGACTCGTTTAATTCACACACTAATATCTGTTCAGCAAATGCTCGTACAGGAATCATACAGTTTGCAAATGATGATAGACCATCACCAGACTGGGCAAATGCAAAACTTATCTTTTTAAACTCATCTCACGCAGCAGATGCTGGTCACTACTTCCAACAATCAGCCTCTTTTATTGCAGATGCAAGATCAAAGGGCGCTAAGCTTGTAGTTATGGATCCTCGTATGTCTAACTCTGCTGGTATGGCAGACTTATGGATATCAGCATGGCCTGGAACCGAACCAGCTATATATCTATACTTAGCTCAAAGAGTTTTAAGTGAAAATAAAGTTGATAAAGAGTTTGTTAGAAAGTGGATTAACTGGGAAGTATTTTTAGATAATAAAAAGTATTTAGAGTACATGGTAACTAAAGGTTATATCTCTAAAGTTCCAACAGGAGATCAGTTTGAAGATTTTCTAGAAGTTTTAAAAGAGACTTATGCTCCATTTACGCTTGAGTACGCTTCTAAAGAGACTCATGTACCTGCTCATAAACTTGAAGAACTATACGATATGTTTATCTGGGCGGGGACTTCTGTGTCTTCATACTACTGGAGAGCTTCATCTTCTGGAAACAGAGGTGGATGGACTGCTGGAAGAACTGGTTACTTCTCACTTGCACTTCGTGGGGCTATTGGTCCTGAGGGTGGTACTTTCTTTCATCACTGGCATGTTATTTCAGTTGCCGGAAAAGGTGGAAGCTCTACTGTTGGTCAAGGAAAAGGTGGCGCAGATATTCCAAAAGTAAATGCTTATAATGAACTAACTTGGCCGCCTGAATGGCCTCTCTCTTCTTATGAGTTATCATTTTTACTACCGCACCTTCTCTCAGATACACAGTGGCAACAAAAATGGATAGATAGAGGGCTTAATGTTCCTCAAAAACTCTCTGTTTGGATTCCTCGTATGTATAACCCTGTTTGGATAAATCCAGATGGTTTTAGATGGATAGAGACTATCAAAGATGAAAAGAAGATGGAGTTAACATTTAATCTTTCTCCTGTATGGTCTGAAACTAACTGGTATGTTGATTATATTTTACCTGTAGGTCTTGCTGGAGAGAGACATGACCAACACTCAGAAGCTACGATGCCAGCTCGTTGGACATCATTTCGTCAACCTGTTATGCGTGTAGCACTAGAGAAGATGGGATGGAAACCTAAAAACCCAGCTCGTGCTACACTAGAAGCTCATATAAAAGCTGGTCTTGGTGAAGTTTGGGAAGAGAATGAATTTTGGTTTGATCTATGTGTAAACTATGTAGATCCGAAAGGCGATATCTTCTTAGATGATGCTAAAACTAAGTCGATTAAATCTATGTGGGAGTCTAAAAAAACTCCTGGTACTCCTGTAACTATCGCAGAGTGGTATGATGCGGCATTTGGTGATAACTTACCAAATCTTAAATCTACTGCTACTTCAGATGCAAGATACAAAAATGCAGAGTTCCCAATCTATGAGTATATGAGAGATCATGGTGTTTGGATGGAAGAAAACCATATCTATTCTCCTCAAGAGAGAGAAGTGGTAGATGATGGAGAGAACTATATCTCTCATGGTCATAAGTATGATAAAAAAGATGTAACCATAGATAAAAGAACGGGTGTTATGACTGCTGATAACAATGGTAAACAGCAATCTATTGGTATTGAGATCGATGGTAAGAAGATGGAAGGTTTTGCTACGATGGATAAAAAACTTGACTTTTTCTGTGAGTGGCTTGCAGAAGACTGGAAGTGGCCAGAGTATGCTATACCTTTTTATCCAAGAAGTGAAGAAGAGAAAAAAGAGATGGTTCATATCGTATCACATGTAAATCACATGTATATGACTGAAGAGAACTCGTATGCGCTAAATACTATATTTAGACTCCCATACAACATTCATACTCGCTCAGCTAACTCGAAGCATCTTATGGAGATTTCTCAAAACCATGACCCTATCTGGATTTCAACGCCAGATGCAGCTCGTCAAGGCTTTAAGCGTGGAGATGCTATTCGTGTAAGAATTACAGATAGTGTTACAGGATTAGAGTCTGGATACTTTGTAGCTATGGCAGTTCCTACTGAGGGTGTACTTCCTGGAACTCTTGCTTGTTCGCATCATGGTGGTAGATGGAAACTTGTAAATTCAGTCTCTATTCCAAACGGAGTTAGTGCTGGTAAAGTAAACTCACAACCAATAAAAAGAGATATGAATGATCCTGCTTTTATTGCACACTCTCCTGAGAGTGCAGGTAAAGAAGCTGGTCAAATCAAGATTGAAGATTATGATGGAACTGGTGGACTCAATAGCTTTGGTGTTCCAACTGCTGAACTTCAAATGGACGGTAAAGTTGGAAAGTTAAAGTATGTAGAGGGAATCAAACCTTTTCATGCTACTAGATTTGCAGACTACAACCGTGATAGTGGAAATATCTGGTGGGATGGTTTAAGTGGTTCATGGCAAAATGCAGTTGCAGCAGCTCACCCAGACCCAATCTCAGGAATGCACTGCTGGCACCAAAAGGTTATCTTAGAACCTGCTCAAAGTGGCGATAAGATAGGTGATATTCATGTAAATTATGAAAACAACTTTAAAATCTACCAAGGATGGAGAGATGAACTTACTCGTGGACTAGATGTAAACGATAAGATACGTCGTCCTAGACATATCAAGCGTCCGTGGGTACCACTTACAGATGAAGCGTATGAGATAAACTTAAAGAGCTAAAGAAGCTCTTTGGGAGTGTGAAATAACTATAGATTTTTCTCGGAAGTGGGATTTTTAGGAACGCTAAGGATAGCGTTATTCACGACGAATCCCGCAAAATAGGCGAGGCTGAAGCCTCACTTCCGAGTTGTTTTATAATTTCTCTATTTAATTGGACCTTCTGATTAATCTATAAACTAGATTCCGCGTCATCCTGAACTTGATTCAGGATCTAGCTTAATAATTGTTCAGAGCATCGAATTATTAAAACTTATCTGCTACCCACATCCTAAAGTAAAGCCCTAAAGTACTCGTAAAACCAACCTCACTAAAGATTAGATTTTTATCTTTGTCATATATAAATGTAGTTGGATAAGCTGCAATTTTAAACTCTTTTGCAAAAAATCCACTCTCATCATTATAGACTTTAAAATCAAAACTATTTTTGCTCATATACTCTTTTATCTTTTTATCATCACCAGAGCTAACAGCAATGCTTAGCACTTCATACTCCTCTGAGATGCTCTGAATATTTGATGCTTCTATTTTACAAGTAGGACACCAAGTGGCCCAAAAATGGATTAAGATAGGTTTGTCTTTTGGGTGTGTATAGTTTGTTTTATCTAAGAGAGTAACACTCATCTCTTGGAGTTTTTGTTTATTTAAGTCCATGCTTTTATAAAAACTAATAACATTTGCAGCCACAGTCATAATAACTATAAAAAGAGCTATCTCTTTTATATATTTTTTCAACTTTTGCTTAATAATCAGAGATTTTGTCATAATATTGTCACTTTAACACTTTTTTAATTCTTAGTTGCTAATATACATTAAGATTAAAAACGCAAGGATAAAAACATGAAAAAGATATATGCGACTATAGTGCTAGCTCTACTTTTAGGTGGATGTGCTACAGATAAAGAGCCACATGTGAAGTCTAGCATGTTTCAGTCAGTATCACCACAAGAAGCTACTCTTACTCAAACAGGTAAGAACAAAGAGTTTTGCGTAAGATGCGGGATGAACTTAGTAAAGTACTATAAAACAAGCCATGCTGCACAAGACGAAAAACATAACTACCAATACTGCTCGATTCACTGTTTAGAAGAGCATCTAGGTGAGGGTGTGACTCTTAAAAACCCAAGAGTTGTTGATGTTGACTCACTAAAACTTATCCCTGTTGGAGATGCTTTTTATGTAGTTGGGAGCAATATAAGAGGAACAATGACTAGAGTAAGTAAGTATGCTTTTAAGAATGAAGCTATGGCTAAAGAGTTTCAAGCGAAAAATGGCGGAGAGATTATGCGTTTTAAAGAGGCGCTTGAAATTACAAAAAAAGACTTCAAGCGTTAAATTTAGGTAGTTGCCAGCCTCTCTTGAAGGCTATGAGTCTCAATACTACAGAAAATATTGCCACGCTAGAGATAGTTAGAGCATTTAGTGAATTAAATGCTTCTAATAGTGCTAAAAGTAGAGCAACTATAACAGCAATAGAGCCGTAAAAATCACTTATTAGAACCGTTGGTACTTGGTTTATCATAACATCTCTTGTCACTCCTCCACCCATTGCAGTGATGAAGCTCAAAATCATAATTCCAAAAAAATTATATTCGGCATTTATAGCTAAGATGGCACCTGTTATACTAAAAGCGACCAGCCCTATAGTGTCACTAACGACAAATATCCATTTTTGCTCTAGTGATGGTTTAGTATATAGTTTAAATACAAAAGCTACAAAAAGACTCAAAAATAACGTGATAGCTGGATATAAAGAGCTAAATGCAAAAGGAGTTGAGCAAAGAATAGCATCTCTTATGATTCCGCCTCCAAGGGCAGTTAGTGCAGATGCTATAAGTATACCTAAGATGTCAAGTCTGTTTTTTATGGCAACAAGAAAGCCACTTATGCTAAAAGCGGTGATACCGATGATATCAGCAAAGATAAAAAATTCTGGCATCTACTTAGTTTTGGTACTCATCTTTAAAGCTTACATATCTTAAAGCAGATGCATAAAGTTCTTTTACTTCTTCATCACTAAGCTCTCTTACAACTTTTGCAGGACTTCCCATGATAAGAGAGCGAGGAGGAAAAACTTTGTTTTTTGTAACAAGTGCATCAGCTCCTACAATACTCTCTTTGCCAATGACAGCTCCATCTAAAATAGTAGCTCCCATACCTATAAGGCAAGCACTCTCGATGGTGCAGCCATGAAGCATTACACGGTGACCTATGGTTACATCATCGCCTACAACGGTAGGATGCCCATCACTTTTATCTGCTTTTTTGTAGTGAGTTACATGAATCATACTCAAATCTTGCACACTTACTCTGTCGCCAATTTTAATGTAATGTACATCTCCTCTAATGATGGTTCCAAACCAGATGGAGCAGTCCTCTCCAAATGTTACATCTCCAATAACGTCAGCTGAGGGAGCTATCCAAGTGTTTTTGCCAATTGTTGGCTCTTTTTCTCTAAATTTATAAATCATTTGAATCTTCCGAAAATAGTTTTGACATGATTTGAGAGACACTTCTTTGAGTCTCCTTTTTGCTTGCCTTTGAAATTTTGTTTACAAACTCTTCTAAAAGCTTGTGATTGTTTATAATCTTCTCATCTTCTGAAGCTCTTAAGACTCTTTTGTATGAACCATCACTCTGAAGTTCATGCGCTAAAGTGTTATCAGAGCATTGAAGTTTTAGTATTTGTAGGATTTTGCTCTTTGACTCTTCATCTTTGATGGCAGTTAAAAGCTCTATCCTTCTCATCAGGTTTCTTGGCATCCAATCAGCTGAAGAGATATAGACTTGACTTGCATCGTTTTTAAAGTAAAAAACCCTAGGATGTTCTAAGTATTTACCTAGTATTGAGATAACTCGAATGTTATCACTAACTCCCTCGATGCCAGGCTTTAAGCAACAGATGCCACGCACTATAAGGTCTATCTTTACTCCAGCTTGTGATGCTTTATATAGAGCACAAATAACATCATCATCAACTAAAGAGTTTAGTTTTACGATGATTTGTCCATCTTTTTTTCTTCTAGCCTCATTGTTTATAAGAGATAAAATCTTTGGTTTAACCTGAGCTGGAGACATATAAAGCTCGTCAAGTTTACCTTTTTTACTAAAACCTGTTAAAAAATGAAAAAACTTTGTTAAGTCATTTGTTATGACATCTTTTGAGGTCATATAGCTCATATCTGTGTAGATTTTTGCAGTAGCTGGGTTGTAGTTTCCTGTGCCAATATGCGCATATTGCTTTAGTTTTCCATTTTTTCGTCTTGTAACAAGAGCTGCTTTTGCGTGAACTTTGAAGCCTTTGATGCCATAAATAACATGTGCTCCAGCTTTTTCAAGTGCCTTCGCCCAGATTAGATTGTTCTCTTCATCAAATCTTGCTTTTAGCTCAACCATAACAGTTACCTGTTTTCCACTCTCAGATGCAGCCATAAGGGCTTGAACTATAGGTGAATTAGTTCCTGAGCGGTAAAGTGTCATCTTTATAGATACAGTATCAGGGTCTTTTGCAGCACTTTGGATAAGCTTTATAACTGGCTCAAAACTAACATAAGGATGATACATCAAAACATCTTGCTTTTCTAAAGCAGTAAAAATATTTTCATTGTGATCAAAAGGAGGTAGAGTTTTTGGCTTAAATGGTGGATGCAAAAGGTGTGCGAAGTTTTTGTTTGAGACAATTTGCCAAAGACTAGAGAGATTTAAAAATGTATGAAACCTGTATATATCATCTTTGTAAACATGAGTATGTTTGTTGAAAAAATTTAAAAGTTCCTCATCTGAATCGCTACCAACCTCTAGCCTTACCATTTCGCCTTTTCTACGGAGTTTTAAACCCTCTTCTAAAATCTCCATAAAGTCATCAGCTTCCTCTTCTTCTATCTCCATATCTGCGTTTCTTGTAACTCTAAAAGATGCATATTTTATAAGTTTATAACCTGGAAATAGGTCTTGAATGTGCTGAACAACGAGTGATTCTATGGGTACATAAATGCCATCATTAAGCTCTATAAATCTACTTATGACACGAGGCACTCTTATGATGCCAGTTCTCTCAACAGTTTCATCGTCCATATCTGCAAGTTTTACGATAAGCCCAAAACTAAGATTGTTTAAGTGCGGAAAAGGATGCGTTGCATCTATGGCTATAGGGATGATTACAGGGTAAATATTCTCATAAAAATATTTTTTTAGCTTACCTCTTTGAGTCTGAGTCACCTCTTCATAAGACTTGATAAAAATGCCCTCAACTTCAAGTTTTTTGAGTATTGAGCTCAAACAGTGTTCTACTACTTGTTGTTCTTGATGCAAGTAGTTTCTTATCTCAAGAAGCTGTTGCATGGGTGTGAGTCTATCAGCTCCTGAGAGGATGATGCCAGCTGCAAATAGTTTTTTTAGACCTGCAATTCTAATCATATAAAATTCATCTAAGTTTGTTCCGTAGATGGCTAGAAATTTTAGTCTCTCTAAGAGTGGAAGTGACTCATCTTGAGCCTGCTTTAAAACTCTAGTATTGAACTGCAACCATGAAAGTTCGCGATTGTTATATAGGTCTGGGTTTTTGAGATTTATCATATGTTTTTGCCCCAAAATTATTTTTCACATTATATCGAAATGTTATTATTATTTTATAACTCCACTACCTTTGTAGTTTGCTGAGTGATAGATGATAGTGTTGTTTTTTCTAGCGTAGTATCGCATCAAAAGATTTTGGATAGTAGGCTCTATGGATGGTGCAAACCAAGCATTATTGCTGATGGCTATCATAAAATCTACCTCACCCTCATAGAGCTTACTAGATGTCGCCTCGTAGCAGATGGCATTTCTGAATTTTACACCTTTAATGTTAAAATCAGTCGCTCTTTTTGCAGTTTGAAAATCTGCCTCTCCTGCAAAAAACATCTCATTTATATAGTCTTGTGCAAATTTCGGAAGTGGAATATATTCACCAAAAGGAACTAAAACAAGTTTTTTAGCCACTTCAAATTGCCCATCTTCAAACAAGTATGTAACATTATAATTATGTCCCTCCTCTTTGTAAAGCGTGCCTGCTACTATGCTAATGTGTTTAGAGTATTCTAAAAGCTTATCTATAAGAAGTTGGTTATGGTTCATATAGAGCGGAAAAACAGACTCAGGAAAAACAACTACATCATAGTTCTTATCTATAGCATCTTCAATCTCTCTAAAGACTAAGTTGATAGTAGAGCTAAGGCTTTCCCTCATCCATTTTTTGTCTTGTGTGATTTTAGTTTCTACAAGCTTGATGCTAAGGTCTGAGGCTTTTGGTTCATGACTAGTAAAGTTTATAGCTAAAATTAGCAGAGCTAGAGGTGCGTATTTGTAAGGTTTTTTTAAATACTTCGGTAAGCTAAGAGCAAGCAAGACTAGGATGAGTTGGTACTTATAGATGCCGATGAAACTCTCAACAAATATAAGCTCTATTTGCATCCAGTTCCAATTAAGTGGCTCAAAAAAACTAAGCCCAAAGAGTAAAATAGCTCTTATGTAGACCTCTTTGCTAAGGGCTAAAACACCAAAAAAGAGTAGGTAGATGATGGCAAAACCAAGACTTACAAAAGGAGTAAGATAGCCAACCCCCGTGTACTCAAAGCTATAACCTATCCAGTAAAACCAAAGCAGCCCTATAAAAAAACCAGCAACTAAGATGGCTCTTTTAGAAATGTATAAAAAAAGTGCAATAGAAGCAAGACCAAAGAGAGTGTTGACGAGTTTAGAGCTAATTCCCCAATGTTCAAAGTAGATAAAAGCACTAAATAAAAGAGCAGTCAGCAAGCCAATAATAGTGTCAAAGACAAACGTGTGATTTGTTTTAAAAGTTGTTATTTTTCTAGTCATGCGAAATTATAGAGAGTTAATAGTAAAGAGAGTGTTAAGAAAAGTATAAAAAAAAGACAATTTCAAGAGGGTACATTATAATGTACTTTAAAAATGTTAAAATTATAAAGATGTAGTTTGAGATTATTAAAGTGAGAAATAATAGATGCCAGACAAAAACTACAAAAACAAGAGAGGTAAAGTTCCATGCAAAATCAACACTATAATCGCGTTATTACAACTCCCTTAGGCAATATGATTGCTACAGCAAATGAAGATGCAATTATCTCTTTTGATTTTATAGAAGAGGGTAAAATCTATCAATCAATAAATGCTCCATCTCCTCTTTTACTTAGGCTTGAAAAAGAAGTTCTTGAGTATTTTAGAGGAGAGAGAAAAGAGTTTACGATACCTCTGTCTCCAAGTGGAACAACATTTCAAAAAGAGGTTTGGGATACACTTTTGAGCATACCCTATGGCACAACAGTCTCATATAAAACAGAAGCAAAGATATTTGGAAATCCAAAAGCTATAAGAGCAGTTGCAAATGCAAATGGAAAAAACCCTATTTCCATTTTGATTCCATGTCACAGAGTCATAGCATCAGATGGCAGTTTGGGTGGGTATAGCGGAGGATTAGACAAAAAAAAGTTTTTACTTTTTCTTGAGAGCGATTTTTTTCAATAATATTCATATATATAGATGATACGTTTTATTGCTAAAGATTAAGAAAATAAATAATTGAATGCTCCCGAATAATTATTAAGTTGGATCCTGAATCAAGTGCAGGATGACATTTTGTTTGTTTGGGAAGATGCGTGTCCCGTCATTCCGTGCTTGATACGGAATCTGGTTTATAAATTAATCAGGGGGTTCGATTAATTAAACAAAGGAAGGAATTTCAAACTATGAAAATAGCAATAGCAGGAACAGGATATGTAGGCTTAAGTAACGGCATACTCTTAGCGCAAAACAATGAAGTGGTAGCACTTGATATTATTCCTGAAAAAATAGAGATGCTCCAAAACAAAATCTCTCCTATTGAAGATAAAGAGATAGAAGAGTATCTCAAAAAAGAAAGTTTGAATTTTAGAGCTACTTTAGATAAAGCAGATGCATACGTGGATGCCGAGTATATTATCATCTCTACACCTACTGACTATGACCCAGAAACAAACTATTTCAACACCAAGTCAGTAGAAGACGTAGTAAAAGATGTACTCACTTATAATCCAAATGCGACAATGGTTATCAAGTCTACAGTGCCTGTAGGTTATACCAAAAGTTTAAGAGAAAAATTTAGTACTGAAAATATTATATTTTCTCCTGAGTTTTTAAGGGAAGGAAAAGCGCTGTACGATAATCTTTATCCAAGTAGAATCATAGTGGGAGAACAATCGGAGCGCGCTAAAACTTTTGCCAACCTTTTAGCCCAAGGTGCAATTAAAAAAGATATAACTATTTTGTTTACAGACTCAACAGAAGCAGAAGCTATAAAACTCTTTTCAAATACTTATCTTGCTATGAGAGTCGCATACTTCAATGAGCTAGACTCTTATGCAGAAGTACACCATCTAAACTCAAAACAAATTATAGAAGGTGTAGGTTTGGATCCTCGCATAGGAAAGCATTATAATAACCCAAGCTTTGGATATGGTGGATACTGTTTACCAAAAGATACAAAACAACTAAGAGCAAACTATAGTGAAGTACCAAGCAACCTAATAAGTGCAATAGTAGATGCAAACACAACAAGAAAAGATTTTATAGCAAAATCTATAATGCAAAAGTTAAATCTTACTATGAGTGAAAATATAAAAACAACTAAAATAGTGGGGATATATAGGCTCGTCATGAAATCAGGAAGTGATAACTTTAGAGCAAGTGCTATACAAGGCATAATGAAACGATTAAAAGCAAAAGGTATAGAAGTAGTAATCTATGAACCAAATATAGATGAAGAACTGTTTTTTAACTCAAAAGTCATAAAAGATCTAAATGAGTTTAAGTCAATCTCAGATGTTATAATAGCAAATAGACAAAGTGAAGACCTAAACAATGTAGAAAATAAAGTTTATACTCGCGATATTTTTGGTAGTGATGATTGATATATTAGTGAGAGAAAATGGTAGAAAATAGTATTCTAATTTATAAAATATCTTCTAAACATGGTAATTTTGATGATATTAAGCCATGATTTACACTTTTTAAGAAGTGATATGAAAAAGATTTTTTTAAAAATGAAAATATGAGTAAACAATTTGAAAGTGAGGTTTTACTTCGTAAGCCATATAAGACGATCTTTTTAGTTCAATTCTAACACTAATGAGGATAAATCATTTCTACTCTATATAGAGTAAAATAATGTATGGAAATTGTAACAAGTAAAACTAGAGGGAAGTTGAAAATATCTAAAATAAGGGATTGGTAGTAATGATGGTGCTCACAACTGGACTCGAACCAGTGACTTTTACCTTGTCGAGGTAACACTCTACCAACTGAGTTATGCGAGCAAATTAAGAGTGACATTGTAGCTAAGAATCCTTAAAGTAATTTTTCTTGAC
>JAVEST010000110.1:0-6323 GCA_034006465.1 Sulfurimonas sp.
TGTTTGTTCTTTATAAAAGATACAAAAACAGTTGGATTTAGTGTAACTCCACCTACTAAAATTTTTGAACCCAAATCTATGTTTTCTGAAATCTCAAGATCTTGCTTACCCCAAAGCTGCTCAAGTGTTACGCCTTTAGCTACAAATTGATTTCTTTGTTGTGAGTAAGTCGGAAATAGGTTTACATTAAAACCATAGGCACGAGTGTAGTCAAGATATATAGCACTACTATCACTTAGTTCATAACCAAGATAAAGTGATGGTAAAAAGGTGTGAAATGTTCTTGCATCCACGCTAGCCCAAGGATCTAGCGTACCACTTGCAATGGCTGCATCATAATTAGGGCTAGTTGAGGCATTTGTACCATTACCATAACTCTTTATAGATCCGAGTTCAAATGTTTGGTATCTAACACCAGCAGTGTAGTTAAACTTAGACATCTCTCCACTTACTTCTAAAAAAGGAGATTGTAGTGTGTGATAGTCGTTTTTGGACAAAACTGCATAGCCAGCAAATTTCAGATCACTACTAGGAGTTACCTTGTACTTTTTTTGATCACTAGGAGGTCCAGGAGGCTGCTGTCTGTGGTACCAATATCCAAGTTTAACTTTTAGCTCTTTCATAAACTCATGCTCATAAGATGCAACTCCGCCATAAAGGTCATGATCCATCTTCCAGTTCATAACTACATCACTCATTTTTGCATTTGACCACCAATAATCACCCTCATCTTGCTTGTAGTAAGCTTTAAAAGAGATAGTATCTTTGTTAGTTGGTTTGTAGGTTAAATCTCCTAAAACACTTGTAGTCTCAAAATCTTGCTTGTTATAGCCATAGTAGTCATTGCTACTTGCTTTTTTAAATGAAGAGTAGTCCTTGTTATAGTTGCTCTTTAGATTTTTAGTCTCTAAGTAACTTAGGCTATCATAGTTGTGGTGTTTATCACGATTTCTAATGACATAAACATCAGCCTTTAGCTTGTCATTTGGCTCATAAGAAAATCCTAGCATTGCGTTAAATCTCTCTAACTCTCCACTTCCCTTATTTTTGTCACTTGATAAAAAAGAGAGAGATCCAAAAGCAGAGAAATCACCAACTTTACCGCTATCTACTCGCACAAATGTTCTACTAAAACTATCAGAACCAAAGGATTGTGAGAGTGTTGTTTTAGTGGTTTTTGATGGAGCTAAGATGCTCATATCCACTTTACCAATAAGAGATGAAAACCCAAGGTTTTTATCAACTGGCATATAGCCTTTTAAAAGGTCAATAGAAGCAATATTTTCTAAGTCCACCATATGTTTTCCGCCACCTGGATTACTAGAGACTGGCATCGAGTTTAGCATAAAAACTCCACCAGGCCCTGTTTGGCTCTTACCACGGATGCGAATTGGATCGTGAAATGATGGCTCGTTTGAGCCTGCACTATCAACAGGCGAGAAGTTTACAGATGGCGAAAATGCTACGACTGAAAAAGGGTTCATATTGGCATGTGAGCTTAGAACCTTGATGCTTTTTTTTGTAAAACTCTCTTGGTTTTTTGACTCACTAAGATTGGCATCTTGCATATAAAGATAGTCACTATCTTCATTTTGTGCACTAACTACGATCCTCTCTATGCTAATTGGGTTAGCCATCAGCAGACTCGATGCCATCAGTGATAGCAATAAAACTCTCTTTTTCAATTTTTCTCTCCTATTATTTGTTTAATTTGTTTATCAGATATCTCTACATTTAAGTACAAGCTATAAAACTCTCTTATCCTTTGAGATAGATCTACTTTGTAGAGTTCTGGATGAAATATCTTTGTAAGCCACTGTATGCCGATGATGCGCATAAAAGATGGCGGTCTATCTATCCAGTTGAAGGGTTTGTTTGGAACAAGATAGACTCTTTTTTGTTTTACGGCATCTAGGTGTTGCCAGATTGGGTTTGAGTAGATTGCATCTAGTGCTAGTCTATTTTGAGCTATGATGATGTGTGGTTTGTAAGATAGTAGAGTCTCAAAGTTGATTCTCTCAAGTCCTAAAACATCGCCTTGTTGGCACTTATGAACATTCTCGCCTCCTGCAAAGTTTAGAGCTTCTACATGAAAGGAGATGTGACACTCAGTTGATAGCCCATCAACTCCCTCAGCGTAGTAGTAAGATGTAGGTTTTACGCCATTTAGAGTCTCTTTTATCTCATCTATAACCTTAGATGCATAAGAAGCTAGCAAGTCGCCTCTTGTTTTTTCATCTATCGCCTCTCCTGCAAAACTAAACGCATAAGGCATATCTTCTATCTTTCTAAAAGGTAGAGTGATAGTTGAAATCTTTGTTTTTTGTATCTCAGACTTTACTCTCTCTATAAGCAGATCGTCTTCCCATAAAAGAATCAAATCAGGACTGTGCTTTATAATTGTTTCAAGATTTATGCTCTGTCCACCACCATGAAAAGAGCCGATAACATCGAGTTTTAAAAACTCTTGTGATAAAAACTCATCAGTAGCATTGTTGTTTTGATTTTTGGCTTTAAAGTTTAGACCTGACATTTTCTTAGGATTTAGTGCATATAGAAGGTAGTTCATCGGTGGCGATGAACCAAAAACCTTTTTAATGTTTTGTGGAATTTTAATATGGTTGCCTTCTCTGTCTTGTAGAGTTTTTGCATGGGATGAGAGAGTTAAAATTAGTAGTAATATCAGCTTTAATATAGTTCGCATCTTTGTTTTTCCTTGATAATTATGGCTTGTTTAATCTATCTGTAAAATCTAGTGAGAGACTTTTTTTCTTGCATAAAGGGTTGCTTGTAGGGGGACACCTAACAAGAGAATTGAATGAGAAAATGCATTTTTTTTAACCAACAAGAGGAGAATAAAAAAGGCTCACTAGACATATGAAGCGCTAACGCCTCAAGCGAAGATACTTGTGAATGAAGTATCTTCTGTTGAAGTGTAATTATCGTGTTATGAATACGCTAAATCTTTTTTGACATAACGATAGAAAAATTGAATGCTATGAGTAATCTATAAACTAGATTCAGCTTAAGAACAAAATGACAGGATGCGCGTCATACTGGATAAATAAGCTGTCATATTGAACTTGAGTCAGGATTCAATTTAAAATATTCTCTTTAAAAGTAGAAAATAAACTTTTAACTATTCGCTATGTCTAAATAGATATAACGAAGTTTAAGCTAAACTCTCTTAAATTAAACTTTAAAACTTCTATAAACCTATGATTATATTTTTTGTGTTTATAATTGCGTAAGCTTTTTCTTTAACTTCTAAGTTTAGCTCCAAATCGTCTCTGCTTATGGCTGCGACTAAAAGGAGAGAGTTATTTACTCTAAATACAATCTCTTGTGAATGCTCTGAAGTTTCAATAGAATCTATAACTCCCTCTATAATATTTAGATTTTTATGAGCTTTTGGCGCGGTTTTTACTATCTCTATATCACTTGACTTTATGATGGCGTAAGTGTCACTTCCCTTATGTAGTGCCATATCTTTAGCAGATTTTGCTGTGATGCTTGAGATTAGAGAGACATCACCAAAGAGAGAGAGTTCAAGATTTGTGCTTAGTTCATCTTGTGTGATGCTTTTTACCTTTGAGGGAAGTTGATTTCTAGCGCTTGTTGTTAAAAAAGTTCTGTTTAAGATAGCCTCAAGCCTATCAGCATCTCCACCAGCTTCTGCAAAACGGTCTATAAACTTAGCATGAACTTCGCGAAGTCTCTCATAAGTCTCTATGAGTTGATGTGCATAAGGCGTAAGTGTAGTTCCACCTCCGCCACGGCCACCTGTAGTTCTCGTGATAAGCGGCTCATCAGCGAGAGCGTTCATGCTGTTAACTCTCTCCCAAGCTGCTTTATAGCTCATCTTCATCTCTTTTGCAGCAGCGTTCATTGAGCCTGTTTTTTCTATGATTTTTAAGAGTTCTATCCTGCCTGAGCCTAAAAAGCTCTCACCATCTTTACTAAGCCAAAAACGACCATCTATCTTCATCTCTTTCTCCTAAAGTAGAAAAGTAAGTAAAATCATATCTAAATCTATGTTTTGCAAAGATTTTGCTTTGAGATGATAAAATACCAACATGGAAAATAAATACAGAATTTTAGTAACAAATGATGATGGTTATGAGGCAAAAGGCTTGCTCTGTTTAGTTAGAGCTTTAAAAGAGTTAGATAATGTAAAAGTAACAGTAGTAGCTCCTGCAAATGAAAAATCAGCTTGTGGGCACTCGCTTACACTGACCCGTCCGCTTAAATTTGTAAGTGTTGATGATGATTTTTACAAACTAGATGATGGAACTCCTAGTGACTGTGTCTATCTCTCTTTAAGTACAATTTTTGTCGATAGAAAACCAGACTTACTCATAAGCGGAATAAATCGCGGCTCAAATATGGGTGAAGATATAACTTATAGTGGAACAGCAGCTGGAGCTATGGAGGGTGTTTTGCATGATATCCCTTCTATTGCTATAAGCCAAGTGATGGACTTTACAAATCCTGATGGAGACTTTTCTTTGGCAAAAAGAACTATTAAAGAGTTGGTTTTAAAGATAAGAAATGGTTCGTTTCCACTTCCTCATAGAGAGTTTTTAAATGTAAATATTCCTCCTGATGTAAGTGAGGCAAAGATGCAAGTAACTTACGCTGGTTATAGATTTTATGCAAATGACTCACATGTGCATAGAAATCCTCGTGGAGAAGAGCATCATTGGCTAGGTCTGCATCCTCTTAGTTTTTCGCCAAGAGAGGACTCAAAAGGAGTTAGCGACTATGAAGCTATCCAAGCAGGAAATATCTCCATAACACCCATACACCTTGATTTGAGTGCATATAAAAGTATGCAAATGCTCAAAGATTGGATAGAGTAAAGTTTGAGATTTTCTCGTGTAAAGACTCTGTTAGGGGATGATTTTACTAAACTTCAAGATGCAAAGATTCTTCTTTTAGGAGTAGGGGGAGTTGGTGGATACTGCCTCGATTGCCTCATAAGAAGTGGTGTGAGTGATGTCACTATAATTGATTTTGATAGCTTTGATGAGACAAACCAAAACAGGCAACTGCTCTCAGAACTACACCAAAATGAGTCAAAAGTGGAGTCATTTAAAAAACACTATCCAAGTATAAAAATCATAGATGCTAAGATAGATGAGAGCTGGGTAAATGAGTTTGATTTTGATACATTTGACTTAGTGCTTGATGCCATAGATGATACAAAAGCAAAATTAGCCCTTGCTCAAAAGTGTCATAAAAAACTTATCTCATCCTTTGGAAGCGCAAAAAGACTCGATCCAACTAAGATAAAGGTGGATGATATTTGGAAGAGTTATGGAGATAAGCTAGGCTCTAAAATTCGCTACGAGTTAAGAAAAAGAGGCTTTAGTAAAAAGTACAGAGTAATCTTCTCATCTGAAGAGGCAAGAGTAAAAGAGAAAGGTAGTTTTATGGGTGTAACGGCATCTTTTGGCTTAGCTATGTGCTCTGAAGCGGTCAAAATTCTTACAAAGAAGTAGAGTGAAAAATCTTTTAACTCTGCTATTTATTCTTAGTATGTGGAGTAATCTTCTTGGCGAAGATTTGATAGATTTTGATTATGAAGTAGATGCTTACTACTCAAATCTTATAATGTTTATAGATATAGATAGAGATAATAATGTCACAGACGCTCTAAATTACTCCGAGGAAGATATATATACAGATCTAGTTTTAAACACTTTTAAGCCAAATATTTTATCACTTGAAGTCTCTATTCATCCTATGAGCCTCTTTGGTTTATATTTTAGAGACCATCACGAAGGTATTTATGAAAAGTCAAAAAGAAACGATTTAAATCTTGTAAAAGTTATAACTGCAGGTTTTGAAGAACCTTACTCCTTTTCTTTTTTTCTAGGTAGGATGATGGTCTTTAAAAATGAAAAAGATAGCCATATAGGACGTAACAGAGCCTATACAGGCTTTCGTGTAAGTGTTGGCGACTACTCTATTAAAGACAATATAGCCCATTATGACAAGTGGTATAACGTAGAGTTTATGATAAAAGGAACGAGAAACACAGATGAGGTAGATTTAGACTGGAGTTTTCGAGCAGGTACGAAGATACATCAAAACCCAGATTTTTCAAACAGTATATTTATAGGTGCAAAAAGAAGTAGTATTGACTACAAAAAAAACGGGTACTCCTTTATCTATAACACTGCATTCTCAACTATGTTAGCAATAAATCCAGACACATTTAAACTCGCTGAGGCAGAGCTTATAGTAGAAAAAAAATGGCCACTTAGTTTAAGCCATAAAATAAGTTTTGGACTAAGTCTAGGTTATCTATACAATAC
>JAVEST010000154.1:0-4034 GCA_034006465.1 Sulfurimonas sp.
AAGCCCTCTATCTCAAAGACTACTTCATCACCAGGTCTCATAAAAACAGATAAGTTCTCACCCTCTTTAGGGATACTCTTTATGACAACTTTGTTACCTTTGTACTCAACACTTGAACTATTTAAATCTAATGACATAGTACTCTCCTCTTCTTGTAAGGGTTTGATAAAACTAAAGCATAGTTCTCTCAAATGTCTCTATTTTATCATTTTTAAGATTAATTTTTGGTTTGTTCTATTAGTTAGGTGCAGTATTAGCTTTAATATTAAAGCTAATACTTTTGACTTTTAGAGTTGTATGCTCTGAAGAATTATTAAGTTATATCCTGAATCAAGTTCAGGATGACGCGGAATCTAGTTTATATATTAATCAGAAGGTTCAATTATTTATCTCTTAAGATTGTTAGTAGTTTGTAGCATTTCATCACTTGTTGTGATAACTTTTGAGTTAGAGTCATAGGCTCTTTGGCCAGTGATTAGGTCTGTTAGTTCAACGACTAACTGAACGTTACTAAGCTCAACAAAGTTTTGTCTAAGCACACCTAGCCCATCAAGCCCTGGTGTTCCCTCAACTGGCTGACCTGAACTATCTGTTTCCATATAGAGGTTATCACCTCTTGAGTGAAGTCCTGCTGGGTTTATAAAGTTTGTAAGAGTTATCTGCCCAACTTGTGTAGCTTGAGTTTGACCAGGTTGAACCACAGTTACAGTTCCATCAGTACCAATGCTAATGTTTGTAGCATCTGGTGGAACAACTATTTGTGGTACTAGTGTATAGCCATCACTGTTTACAACTGTACCGTTATCATCAACTTTAAAAGCTCCATTTCTACTATAAACCTCTGTACCATCTGGGAGCTCAAGCTTAAAAAAGCCTCTACCCGTGATGGCAATATCAAGTTGGTTGTCAGTCTGCTTAAGGCTTCCTTCTGTAAAGATTTTGTTTATCGCAGTAGGACGAACACCAAGACCTACTTCTATACCCGTTGGGCTCTTTGTTACATCACTTGTAGCAGTTCCAGCATATTGCATAGTGTTGTACATAAGATCTGCAAACTCTGCACGAGATTTTTTAAAGCCGATAGTGTTTACGTTGGCAATATTGTTTGCTGTTGTGTTTATCTGCGTCTGCATCCCCAACATTCCTGTTGAAGCAGTATAGAGTGATTGCATCATAACTTAATCCTTAATTTTATTTCATAAAATGAAGGGATTCTTCATCTTATTTGTCCGTAAAAGGAACAAGTCCCTTTTACTTCGCTCGCGCCGCTGAGGCGACTCATCGTGGAGAATGCCATTGGTTAGCATTCCTAAAAGCTAGCCTTTTTGAAAAAGGCAGAGTAATTTGTCCGTAAAAGGAACAAGTCCCTTTTATTACGCTTTTTTAGCTAGTTTATTTATTGCTTCAGTGTTCATGTCGTTCATCTGAGCATCCATAGCTTTTTGATACATTCCAACTAAACGGTTAGTCTCTATCATCTGTGTCATCATCTTAACTGCATTAACATTACTTTTTTCTATAAAACCCTGTGCAACGGCTTGTGTATCACCTAGATGTTTTAAGTCCCTATTTCCCTCATATCTATATAAATTATCGCCCTCTTTTTTCAAAAAAGCCATATTTTCGGGTTGAGCTATAAAAAGTTTTGAACCCATATTTAAATTAGCGGTATTTGGAATGTTTGTATAGATCTGCCCATTTTTATCTACATTTACAATATCTTGATCATCATTAAAAACTATATTTTGACCAGATTCAAAATAGTCATCTGGTAAAACCTCATAACCATCTTTAGTAACTAATCTTCCCTCATCATCTTTTGTAAATGAACCATCTCTTGTTAGCCTGATTCCTTGAGGAGTTTTTACTAAAAAGAAAAGTCCCTCTTTTGTAAGAGCAAAGTCCATATCATTGTCTGTTCTTTGCGTGTTACCCACACTAAAGTCTGTGTAAGCGTCAACTATCTGTGGCGCTTTTGTTATGGCCCGATTTAAAAACTGAGCACCTGCTTTTGTATGATTTTCATTTGGTAGCTCATCTCTTGCCTCTTTGTAAAGACGAGAAAAGTCGCCCACTACTAAGTTATCTTCCTTGAAACCTATAGTATTTACATTTGCAAGGTTGTTTGCGATAGTGTCTAGGCGATTAAACTGAGCAACCATTCCAGCGGCTGAACTATAATATCCACTTTGCATAAAGTCCCTTTATTTGCATTTATTTCCAGATAAAGCAATCGGTGTTCCAAAAATTAGAGCTGCAATCTTAAGCTACTATTTATCAAATTTGGGTATAATCCACTCTTTGAAAAATCTTAACAAGGCTTACTAAAACATGACAGCAAAAGAACTCAATCAAGCCATAGAATCATACTTTGTTGACCACAAGTCCAAAGATTGCGCAACCTATGAATCTCTTATAGACCTTTTTGACAAACAACCAACTTCCGCACAAGCTAAAAGCATTCACAAACTCATGATAAAACATAAAAGATGTTTATATACATCAAGTGAGCATGCTAAAAAGCTTAACGACAGGGAAGCAGATGCAAGACGAGATGCACAGAGAAAAATGCTCATTAACAACGAATCAGATAAATTTGACATACTAAAAGAGCATGAACTCCTAGAGTGGTCTCGCTCAGACTCCCCTGTTCGTATGTATCTTCGTGAGATGGGTCAAATTCCACTACTTACAAAAGAAGAAGAGATCGAAATCTCCAAAAAGATAGAGGCTGGAGAGAGCATTATTATAGATGCTATCTGTTCTGTTCCATATCTTATTAGATTTATTTTAGATTATAAAGAACCTCTTATAAATCGTGAAAGACGAGTAAAAGAACTTTTTAAAAGCTTTGAAGATGAAAAAGACGAAAAAGAGGAAAATGAAGACGGCGAGGCAGTTGAAGTTGATGAAGAAGATGTAGAAAAAACACTAACTGCAAAAGACAAAAGCAGAGTTGAAAAAGTAACTATCAGCTTTAAAGCACTGGAAAAAGCTAAAAAAGAGTGGGTAAAACTAGCAGAAAAAATTCCTGATGATTTAGATGGAGAAGTGACTGCTGAGATAGTTCAGTACTACTTAAATGTTACCTTTAAAAAATCAGTTTTAAAAGAAAAACTACTAGACCTAGGGCCAACTTCTAAACTAATAAATGAGCTTGTAAAAGCTATGGAGACGGCTCTTAAAAGTGATGATGGTTACGAGAAAGAACTAAAAAGATTAGAGTATAAACTACCACTCTTTAACGCTACACTAAAAGCTAACCATAGAATTTTAGTAGAGAAAATCTGTGACCTTACAAAAGAAGATATCGCTGGCATGGTTCCAGAGGCTACTATGGTTAGTACCTATATGGAGATAAAAAAGCTAGTTCAGACAAAAGAAGCTTCAAAAAACAGTTTTGATATGGAACCTGAAAAACTCCTAGATATCTTAGAGCAGATAAAAAGAGGTAAAAATATCTCTGAAATCTCTAAAACAAAGATGGCTAAGTCAAACCTTAGACTTGTTGTATCTATCGCAAAAAGATATACAAACCGTGGACTTCCATTTTTAGACCTTATCCAAGAGGGAAATATCGGACTTATGAAAGCTGTTGATAAGTTTGAGTATAAAAAAGGTTACAAGTTCTCAACTTATGCAACATGGTGGATTCGCCAAGCGATAAGCCGTGCGATTGCAGATCAAGCAAGAACTATCCGTATCCCTATCCACATGATAGAGACGATAAACCGCATCAATAAAATCATGCGTAAACACCTTCAAGAGCATGGAAAAGAGCCAGATGTAGAGACAATCTCACTAGAAGTTGGTTTATCAGTTGAGAAGGTTAAAAATGTTATCAAAATCACAAAAGAACCAATCTCTCTTGAAGCTCCTATTGGAAATGAAGATGATGGAAGATTTGGTGACTTTATAGAAGATAAATCTTCTGTCTCACCATCAGACGCTATACTAAAAGATGACCTTAGAGTTCAGATTGAGGGTGTTTTAGAGCAGTTAAATGAGAGAGAAAAAGCTGTGATAAAACTCCG
>JAVEST010000111.1:0-6187 GCA_034006465.1 Sulfurimonas sp.
AACTTCAACAAAACTAGTCCCATCCCCATTTGGAATTATTTTTATCTGCAATGGTATCCGTTCTTTCAACGCTTGGACATGTGAGATTACACCGACCATTTTTCCTCCACTTTGTAGAAGATTTAGAGCGTTTAGTGCAGTCTCTAGGCTCTCTTCATCTAGTGTTCCAAAGCCCTCATCTAAAAAGAGTGAGTCTATGGCTATTTTTTGGCTTGCTAGTTCTGAGAGACCGAGGGCTAGGGCTAAGCTTACTATGAAACTCTCTCCGCCAGAGAGAGTACTAACAGGGCGGATGGCGTTGCCTTGAAAGGCATCTATGACTTCTAAGTCTAAGAGTTTGTCTTCGTTTCTTGTTAGTGTGTAGCGTGAGCTTAAGATATCAAGATGCCTATTTGCTAAGTTTATAAGTTGCTCTAGCGTGATGCCTTGTGCAAACTTTTTAAACTTCGTCCCATCAGCTGAACCTACAAGTTCATTGAGTTTTACCCAGACTCTGAAAGACTCTTTTTTTAGCTCAAGTGATGCCATTCTACTCCTATGCTTATCGCTGTTTTCTTGGTTTACTTCTAACTCTTTTTTACCACTGCCGATGCTCTCTTGAAGTGCGTTTGCCTTTTGCTCTAGCAGGGCTTGGATGGTCTCTAATTCGTTAGTTGGTTTTTTGCTTACAGGTTCTTGTTGGTGCATTTGTAGTTTTTTAGAACTCTCTGTTTTTAGTGTTTGTGAGAGTTTGTATCCATCTTCTATGTTTTTGCAAAAGTTAGCTAATTCGGCTCTTTGCTCATTACTAAGATTTGCACTTAAAAACTCTTGCTCATCTTTAAAATCATTTTCTTTGTACAAGTCTTGGAGTTTTAAAGCTACCAAATTTACTCTTTTTTCATCTTCAGATATCTTAATTTCTAGGTCTTTTTTATAACTAAATCGTTCTTTTTGTTTTGTTATGAGTTCACTAAGGGCATCTCTAGAGAGTTGAGTTTTTCTTTGCATATCTTCATGCTTTGCCGTAATCTCTTTTTCGTAGATCTCTAAATCAACAACATTTAGAATCTCTAAGCGACTAGAAATTAGCTTTTTTATGGTTTTATCTAGCTCTTTTAGGCTCACTTCATCTGTTTTTATATCTGCACTTAGTGAGATTTCTCTAGTTTGACTCTCTTTTTTATCGACTTCGCATCTGCTAAGCTCTAGCTCTAAAACCCTTAAATCTTTTAAAGTCTGTGCATAAACTTCTTTTCTATTTAGAAGTTCTTGTTGTTGCATCTCGACTTTTATAGCATCTAACTCAACATCAAACTCTTTAAAGTGTGACCTTAGACTTTGCAGATATTTTTGAACTTTTGACTCATTTGTTTTTGCATCTAAACTAGCTTGTTCTTTTTGAGATATATGCTTTTGCATCTCGGCATTTAGGGCATAGTACGCTTTTTCTTCTATCTGCATCTGCTCTCTTGTCTTTTCTATCTCGCCAAGAAGTTCATCTTTTTTTATACTTTCTTGCTCTATCTCAACTAGTCTAAAGTTGAGTTTTTTGATACTCTCATCGTAGTTTATATGCTCTTTTTTAAGAGTCTTTAAGTGGTCGTTTATATCGACAATGTTTGCATCTACACTTTTTTTATCGAGTATTTTGTACTCAAGCTCTGCTTCTTTTAAAGTTGCAGAGATTTTATCAACACTTCTCTTTATAAGCTTGTACTCTATATCTTTTTCTAAAATAGATGAGTCAAAGAGTTTAAGCCTCTCAAGGCACTTTGCAAGGGCTTTTTCTTCATCTCTAAAGTGTGCGATATTTTGCTCAATAATGCCAAGCGTGGAGTTTAGTTTTTCATCTTTTTGATTATTTTTTAGGTAGAAGTTTTTAGCATCTATCTGTTTTTGTATCTGTTTGTCTCTCTCAAGAAGTTTATTTAATGAGTTACTAACTTGTTTTAAACTCTCTTTTTTGCCCTCATAAACAGCTTGAAGTTTAGTGATACTTTGTGCAGTCTGTCTCTGCGTTAGTAGAAGTTCAAAGGCCTGTTTTAGCTTTTGTTTTTGTTTGTAAAACTCTTTGCTTTCATCTTCAAAACTTTTTTCTAAGATGACATGCTCTTTAGTTTTACTCTCTATGTCAACACCTAAAGTCTCAAGTTCAGAACTTAGTTTTGTTAAAGTAATTTTGTCAGTTTTTAGACTCTCTTGTAGTTGAGTGTGTGATGAAAAAGTTGAAGATACATTTAGTGCTTTGTTTGCTAAAGATAAGCTAAAAAATGACTCTTTATGCTGTTCTTTTAGTTTTGAAGTTCTTAAAAATTCTTCTTCATGTCTCTTCGCATCTAGTGCAAGCTCCGAGAGTCTTTGAGTCCAGTTTAGTTCTCTTGTTAGCTCTTTTAACTGCTCATCTGTTTTTTTCTTTATATCTGTGTTTTGCTCAAGTTCTTTTTGCTTTTTAAAAACTTGCTCATCACTTAGGAGTTCTATGGATTCTAAGATTTTAACATCAGACTCCATCTCTTGCTTGAGGTTGCGATGCTTATCAAACACAGCTATGGAGATATCAGCGTAAATCTGGGTTCCTGTAATCTTCTCTAAAAGTTCTGAACGCTCTTTTTCATCCGCTTTTAAAAAAGCATCAAAGCCACCTTGAGCTAACATCATGGACTGGGTAAAACGCCCAAAGTCCAGACCTGAAAGTTCTTCTACTTTTTTAGCAACATCTCTTGATTTTAAATCTAAAACCTTGTTTGTGTCTAGATCCACAAGCTCCATCTTTGCAGTTTGAAACTTTCCATCATACTTTTTATGTGCTCTTTTTTGTGTCCAAGAGGATCTATATCTCTTTTTTTTGACCTCAAACTCTACTTCACAATATGCTTCAGATGAGTGTCTTGACATCAAGTCATTTGGATTTTTAAGCCTTGAAGTACGACCATACAGAGCACAAGAGATGATGTCAAGAAGTGTACTTTTCCCAGATCCAGTTGGCCCTGTGATGGCGAAGAGAGAGCTATCTTTTGTTAGCTCTAAAAAGTCCACCTCAGTTTTGCCATGAAGTGAGTTTATGTTGAGAGCTTTTAGTGAGAGTATTTTCATATTGTCTCTACCTCGCTCACAATGAGTTTAAAGTTTTTTAACAGCTCTTTTGTTAGCTCCTCATCTTCCAAACCATCTAGCTCAACTCTTTTGGCAAAAACTTCAAGAGGATTTAGCTCATCAAGGCTGATGACATCAAAAGTAGTTGCATTTAAAGATGGCTGCTCTTTATCAATCTTTACAGCAAGAAGTGTAAGCTCTAGCTCTTTTGCTCTTGCTCTGATGGTCTCATTTGCATGAAAAGGATTTTCATCTCTTATATGCACCTCTATCCAACTCTCTTTGTCTGCTACATTTTCAAGTTCACTTATAACAGATGCTGTATCTCCGCGAATAACTAACAACTCTCTTTTTAGCGGAATATCTAACTCTTTGACCTTTACATCTGCACCGATAAACTCTACGATATTTACCTTTTTTTGCGAGTTTGACTCACTAAAACTAAGTGGTATAGGAGAGCCACTATAGCGAACACTCTCGCATCCAACTCTCTGGTTTATATGAAGATGTCCTAAAGCTACATAGTTGAAATCTTTAAAAAAGTCACTATCTACATCTAGGGTTCCACCTATATATATCTCGCGTTCTGACTCACTGGTTTTTGCTCCTAGAGTTGTGAGATGCCCAGTAGCGATGATGGGAACTTCGCTACTATTTGAGAGTTCTTTTGCTTTTTCATAAACACTTTTATAGTGCTCTTTGATGCCAAGAGAGAGAGCTGACTCTTTATCATCCATAGTTTGGGCATTAAGAGATTTGCGAACTACATAGTCACGCAAAAACGGTACTGCACAAATGATGCCAGAAAGCTTTGCATCATCATAAATAGCGATAACTTCATCTTCACTCTCATCGCCAGATGTGATAACATGAACATTCAAAGCTCGAAGAAGTTGTTTTGGAGCTTTTAGTGTAGCTACGGAGTCATGATTGCCCGCTGTTATGATGATATTTTTACAAAGAGAGGAGACCTTAGTTAAGAAGTTATAGTAGAGTTCTAGCGCATAGTTTGGAGGTGTGGCAGTATCAAAAATATCGCCTGCAACGATAAGAGTGTCAACCCTCTCTTGCTCTATGGTTTGCATGAGCCATTTTAAAAACGCCTCATGCTCATAAAGCCGACTCTTACCCATAAAACTCTGACCTAGATGCCAGTCCGATGTGTGCAGTATTTTCAATCTTTCTCCATCTATGGTGTACTGAAAATGATTATATCGGATTGGTATTTAATGTGAGTATAAAATTGGTCCAATTATATTTAATAGATATGTTAATATTGACATAACATACAAATAATAGTATATTGTGACAATAAAAGAGAGGATTTATAATGAGTGATATAAACAGTGTTAGAGAAAAAATAAACACACTACCTTTTAATGAAGAGTTTGGATACGAGGTATTTAAAAATCTTTACATCTCAACTATTAGCATGCAAAAATCAGTACATAGATCCTCTGATTTGGTATCACAAACAAAGAGAGGCAAGTTTTATAGGAAGCTAATACCAGAAGTTAGTGATAGTTTTTTACTGACAAATAGTAAGCCTTATGAGTATTACGATAATGAAAAAGTAGCTATTTATGATCCTAAGAGGTTTAATTCAAAAGAGATATGGCAAAGTTCAAAACCTTCATATCAAAAAATAACAGCAATTATAAGAAGAACATTGTCTGCTATGGATAAAGAAGATATCTATGAGTTGTGCTTGATGTTTGGAGTGCAACGGGTCAAGATGGAACTTATTTTAATGTATAAAGAGATGTATCAAGATGGTTTTGTCAATTTAAATGGATTGGAATTAGAGCTAAATGGCAGATATGACAGAGATGCTTCATACAAAATACTAAGAGGCTATATAGATGACATTAGCAGTAAAAACAGCACTAAATAAACTCTCAACTACTTCACTCTTTACTAGAGAGCTTTATTTTATTGGCGGAACTGCGTTGGCATATCATCTGCGTCATAGAATATCTGAAGATGTAGATATTATATCCCCATCTACACTTCCATATATAGTGATAGAGAGTACAATGTTATCTTTAGGTGCAAAAAAACAAAAAGATATATATGAGAGTGCATTAAGAATCAATGGACTAAACCCAAGTGAGTATATGTTGAAGTTTTTACTTTATGATGTAAAAGTTGAGTTTTTTGCAGCATCTACAAAAATCATGAAAAATATTATAGATGAAGCTATCACTCAAAGATATGAGCAAACAAATATAAAAATGCTCGATTTAAAAAGCATATCTAAACTAAAAATTCTTGCACTTTTAAATAGAGCAAAAGCTAGAGATATTTATGATGTTAACGAGATAATAAAATCTAATATACTAGAGCTTAATGAGATATTATCTCTTAGTAAGGAAGCAAAAAATATATCAGCATATCAAGAACTAATACATTTTATCGCTAATATGCAAGAAAAAGATGATGATGAAATTGTCTATCTTGATGAAAAATTCCCTGTAGCTGTAAGTTTTGAAGAGTTGCAGAAAAGACTTATTGAAAACATTGGTTTATTGCAATGAAGAAAGTTTTTAGTATTATGGAAGTTCTGAGCCTATTGAAATAGCTAAAAAGCGTTGAGTTTTATCAATATTTTCTATACATTATCTCAAAGAGTAAAAAGTATTATCAAACTCCATTTTACAAACAGCTCTTTATAGTTTTTAAGTCATTAAAAGTGACTTTCTTTAGTTCTGGATTTCTTTGAAGGTAACTAGGGTGGTAGATTGGGATGAGTTTGTACTCTTTGAAGTCTATAACATGTCCTCTAACATTTTGAAAGTCTCTTTCTTCGTTTGTTAGTTTGTAGTAGGCATCTTCACCTAGGGTTACTATGACTTTTGGTTTTATAAACTCTATTTGTGAGAAAAGATAGGATTTGCAAGAGTCCCATTCTGAGTCAGATGGTAGGTTTGCATTTAAGGGCTTACATTTTATGGCATGTGTTATATAGACATCTTCAGTCTTTAACTTTAAAACATTTTCTATCATTTTTCTTAGACTATCACCACTTCTACCGCTGTAGTACTCATTATTGGCATCTTCGCTCATAGAGACGCTAAAGTCTATAAACATAAGCTCTGCATCTTCACTTCCA
>JAVEST010000113.1:0-6104 GCA_034006465.1 Sulfurimonas sp.
GAGCAATATTTATTCCACTATGAGCTTGTGCTGTGTGGGTTTAAAGTAAAGGGCAATTTATAAGCCCTTTCTACGAGGTTAAAACCTCGCTTCCAAGAAGAGATATGTTACTTTAAAGTTAGCAAGGCTTTTCGGAAGCGAGGCTTCAGCCTCGTGCCTTAAAGCTTATCAGGCTTTTGGAAGTTAGGCTTCTAGGAATACTAACCAATGGCATTCTCCATGATGAGCCTCGTGCTTTGAAGCTTTAAAATCAGGGTGCTTTTTATAAACCCTCTCTACGAGGTTAAAACCTCGCTTCCAAGAAGAGATATGTTACGTTAAAGTTAGCAAGGCTTTTCGGAAGCGAGGCTTTAGCCTCGTGCTTTAAAGCTTATCGGGCTTTTGGAAGTTAGGCTTTTAGGAATGCTAACCAATGGCATTCTCCACGATGAGTCTCGTACTGTAAGGCTTTAAAATTTGCGCAAGACTTTAAAACCCTCTCTACGAGGTTAAAACCTCGCTTCCAAGAAGAGATATGTTACGTTAAAGTTAGCAAGGCTTTTCGGAAGCGAGGCTTTAGCCTCGTGCTTTAAAGCTTATCAGGCTTTTGGAAGTTAGGCTTTTAGGAATGTCAACCAATGGCATTCTCCATGATGAGCCTCGTGCTTTGAAGCTTTAAAATTTGCGCAAGACTTTAAACCCCTTTCTACGAGGTTAAAACCTCGCTTCCTAAGATTTATTTTACACTTAAGAGTAGTAAGCTAGTGTGGTGTTTCCAAATTTTTTACTCTTTTGAACTTCAAAAGAGCCTATTTTCTTTGGTAATTCTAAACCTGTCATATGCTCTATAATGATAAGCTCTACCACTTCCTCAGAGATTGAAGCTATCATCTTTATCATATTGTCATAAATATCTTCCATTCCCTCTCGGATGCTAAAGGGCGGATCTATATAGAAGTAGGCTTTTTGCGAGTTTCTCATAAGTTTTGAGACTACGCTTTTCATATTTAAAAAACTATCTCCGCTAAAGATTTCACAAGCACTTGCATCTGTCTGCTTTATATTTTCTTTTAGAACTTTAATAGCATCTCTATCTTTTTCCATAAAGATTATCTCTTTTGCTCCGCGACTCAAAGCCTCTAGCCCGATAGAGCCACTCCCCGAGAAAACTTCTACAAAGGTAGCATCTATGATATCAAACTGAATTGTATTGAAAAAAGACTCTAGCACTATGGCTTTTGAAGAACGAGTAGTTGTTTTTGATGGAAGTTTTAAGATTTTGTTTTTAAATTTTCCTGAGACTATTTTTTTGGTGATGGGTTTTGTATTTTTATCTTTCATAAAATGCTCTAACTACCTTTAAAAGATTGTCTTGATACTCTTTTGTCAAGTTCTCTATGCGTCTTTGTAAGATGCTAAAATCCAACTTCTCTTCACTGGCATCTAAGCTATGAGCTTTTGAACCTATAGCTTTGTATTTTTTTTGTAAAGCCATAATTAGATTTGATTTTGAAAATGGTTTTATCAGATCACCATCACTATCTTTGGAGATATAAAACGCTCTTTCATCCCCCAAAACTTTGTGGTCGCGAACAACTATATCACAGTTTTTTATGGAACTTAGATGCGAAGATAAAAAGATTTCTAATGATTTTTGCAATAAGGGAGATTTACATTCAACCGCAACTTTCATGCTTTTCCTTGTAAAAAGTATTCGATACTATAGCGTAAGTCTTCATCTAAATCTATTATATTTCCTAGCATCCACTCCAAATAGCCTCTGTCATTCATGCTTATCTCTTCTATATATCTGCCGTTATATTTCCCAAAATCAAACTTCTCTAAGAGAACTTTTTCATTTGTAAGTCTTACAAGTTCACTCTCATCTGCTAACTCTAAAAGTAACTCATAAAGGCTCTTTGCAGTCATAGCATCGCTGAGTGCGTGGTGAGCGACTCTTGGCTCTTTTTCTTGTTTATAGAGCTTTAATTCATATCTTAAAAATTGTAAAGAGAAAAATTCACACTCTTTTATAAGATGCCTTGTGGTGCGAAGAGTGTCTATTACTTTGCCATAAAACTCAAATCCTGCACTCTCTAGCATCTTAAGGTCAAAGCTTATATTGTGTCCAACTATAGTTGTATTTATATCGTTATGAGTTTGTAAAAACTGATAGGCTTTTGTATCATGTAGTTTTGGACAACCCTTTAGCATCTCATTTGTTATATGGTTGATACTAGATGCTAAAGGCGGGATTTTCTTGCCCTCATTTACAAGCTCGTAGATGCTCTTTACTTCACTATCTTCTTTATATACAACTGCGATAGAGCATATCTTGTCACTCGGCTCTAAACCAGTTGTCTCTGTATCTAAAAAGATTAGCATCTACTAACCTTAACTCTTTTGCATCTAGCCGACATAAAGATAAAAGATAGATAACCACTTGCTAAGATAAAAAGATATAACCAGTAGATATTGAACCACTCAAAAACACCGCTATAAGAGCTAAAAAGGTATGTAAAAATTAAAGAGAGTATCATAAAAGAGCCTACAAGCCAGATCATAAGCATAAACCATTTTCTCCAAACTCTAAGTAGATCTCCATAGCCAATAACTTTTAGCTCTTCTTTTGCAACGCAACTAAGAAGAGTTAGTTTGTAGCCATAGATGCAAGTGTTAAAGAGATATTTCATTCCTCTAAAGAGTGCTAAAAGTAGTGTTGCGTTTAAAAACAGAGCAAACCAAAAACCAAAAACCTTCGAAAGTGCTTGTATTACCTCTGCATCTAAAGCGCTCATTCCTTGCGAAATATAGATATAAAGCGTAACTATAAGTGAAAGTACAGATGCAAAAAAAACACTACAAAAAGTGAGTCTCACCGCCCACCTAAGCCACAAAAAAAAGTAAAATTTAGCCATCTATTTCAAACTCTCTTATCATGTCGTAGTAATTCTCTAATGTCATAAAACTCTTCTCAAACCTATATCTAATTATAAACTCAACTACCATATCTTTTATCTTTATATCAACATTTTTAGCTTTTCCAAAGTAAGCTAGTGAGACATTTGTACTCTTTTTAATCGCTTCTTTGTCATAGCTAATTGCAAGAATTTGAAGATATTTTCCCTCTCTTATCTCGCCTAAATTTTCAGCTAAAAGCGAGGCTCCTGAGAGATTTATAGCTTTAAAGTCAAAAAGATCTTTAAACTCTTTGACTTTTTTGTCTATCTCTAAATCTTTATATAACTTTTGCAAAATTTTTAAGTTCTCTTTTCTAGCTGTCTCGTAAGATGATATTTTATTTGTTAGATTTTTTAGTCTATCTAGTGGCGAACTCATCTCTTTCTCTCTTTTTATTTTACATTGTTAAAACAGTAGTAGTATAACAAAAAAGCCAGGCTTTATAAATAAAACAGTAAAATCACCAACTTTCACTTAAATGGTTTATATATGAAAACAGTTTTTACCTCTTTAACTTTTAAAACTCTTGGGCTACTTTTTTTGTCATCAAGCATTTTTATACTTTTTATACTTTTTATAGCAAAAGACTCTTTCTCAGATGGCTATCTCTACCTTGTTAAAGAGGAGATAGGCTCCATAGAGAAAAAACTTCATGAAGAAATTTCAACTAGCTTACAAAACAACTCTTATGAGGGACTAAAAGCCATTTTGGTACCCTATCTAAAGCACAAAAAAGTTTTACTAATTAAGATAGACTCAACACTAATTGATAAACCTATTGTAGTCTATAAAGAAGAAAAATCCATCCAAAAACTAAAAGATGATGCTCACTTTGTAACTACAAAAAACATCTACAGAGATGCTACTTCAAACAAACTTGCTACTGTTACATTCATCTACTCAAACGACTCCTACAAGATATATATGCAAAACTTCTATAGATACTTTATTGGCGGTGTTTTTGTCTTTGGGCTAGCTACTATTTTTCTTGGATTTTTACTCTATAACTCTTTAAAAAAACTCAGACTTCTAGCCCTCTCGTTAGAGAAGTTTAACCCTTATGATACAGATGCCAAGATTGTTAACATCTGCACAAATGATGAGATAGGTACTATAAGCAAGTCTGCAACTACGATGGTAAACAAACTAAAATCTTATATACAAAGCACTAAAGAGTTAACTCAAACCATCAAACAAAAAGAAGCTCACTTAAAAGAGGCTCAAAGAATAGCTAAAGTTGGAAGTTGGGAATACAATGTTGTGCAAAAAGAGTTAACTCTTAGTGATGAAGTTTATCGCATCTTAGGAGTTAGATTTGGAACAGTTATCACTTGGGAAGATCTTTTAAACTCTATCTCAAAAGAAGATTCTCAAAGAGTTTTAAACATCTTAGATGAAGCCATAAAAAATGGCTCAAAGTTTAATATAAAATATGCACTCACACTTCAAAACAAAAACGAAATTTTTGTTCAAACAAAGGGAAAAGTTAGAAAAAAACAAGGTGGCCATGTAAGAATCACCGCTGTAACTATGGATATTACTAACGATATAAAAAATAAGCAGACCATAGAACGCCTAGCTTACTACGACTCTCTGACAGGACTTGCTAACAGAGCACTTCTGCAAGATAGGATGCAAAAGGCCATACAATATGCAAAGAGACAAAAAACAAGTTTAGCCATTATGTTTTTAGACCTAGATCACTTCAAACTAATAAATGACACATTAGGCCATAGCGTTGGAGATGAACTTCTTATACATGTTGCAAAAACATTACAAATACATCTAAGAGAATCTGACACTCTCTCAAGGCTTGGCGGAGACGAGTTTATCATACTTTTACCATCAATAAATTCACAAAAAGATGCTCATATCATAGCCCAAAAGGTTCAAAATACTCTTCAAAGTAAACACGACATCGGAAAGCATCAACTCTATATAACCTCAAGTATGGGAATGGCGCTTTATCCAGAACACGGCGAGAGTGCTGATGAGCTTATAAGAAATGCAGATACTGCTATGTATGAGGCTAAAAACAGCGGTAGAAATAGTTATGCTATCTACTCTAAGAGTATGGGAAACTTTGTAGATAAACAACTCAACTTAGAGCAAGACCTAACTCAAGCAGTAAAAGACAAAGAGCAGATTGAAGTATTTTATCAAGTAAAAATCAATGCTAAAGAGGGATTTATTTCAGGAGCAGAAGCTCTTGTAAGATGGGTTCATCCAACTAAGGGACTCATTATGCCTGATGATTTTATTCATATAGCAGAGAGTACAGGTCTGATGGTTGAGCTAGGAAATATCGTAATTGAAGAGTCCATCGCAAAATTACAAGATCTAAATAGCTTAGGTCTAAACGGACTTAAAATTGCAATCAATCTCTCTGCTAGGCAGTTTCAAGATCCAAGATTAATCTCCTTTGTAGCAACTATGATTGAGCGATATAAAGTAAATCCTGCTCAAATTGAGTTTGAGATAACAGAGACTCTCTCTATGATAAATATAAACAATACTCTTAGGATATTAAACGAACTTAAAAAAACTGGTGTCTCTATAGCTATAGATGATTTTGGTACTGGGCACTCATCTCTCTCATATCTTAAAAAATTTCCTATAAACAATCTTAAAATCGACAAAACTTTTGTCTTAGATATCATAGATGATGCAGATGATAAAGCTATAGTTCATGCTATAATCTCCATGGCACACTCTTTGGGCTTTACTACTGTAGCTGAGGGCGTAGAAACTAAGGAGCATGCGGACTTATTAAAAGAGATGGGTTGTGATGAACTTCAAGGTTTCTATTTCTCTAAGCCACTAGCAAACAAAGAGTTAACAAGTTTTATGCAAAACTTCGCATCAACTAATTAACAAATTTAGATATAATTCATCAATAAAATATAAAAGATATAAATGGACTATTTACAAATAAAAAGAGTTAAATCTCTACGCGGAAATATCAAGATCTCAGGTGCTAAAAACGCTTCTCTTCCCTTAATAGCGATGACAATTGTTGCAAAAAACAGTGTACATATAAAAAATTTGCCACATGTTGCAGATATAAATACACTCTTAAAACTACTATCAAACCTTGGTGCAACTTGTGAGTTTTGTGAAGATAGAGTTATAGTTGACACTTCAACCCTCGCTCAAACTAAAGC
>JAVEST010000114.1:0-5963 GCA_034006465.1 Sulfurimonas sp.
AGTCCAAAGTTTTGAGAGTAGTTTATAGCGAGTGAGTAATTCTTTGCATCTATGCTAGATCTTAGTGCTACTAAGTTTATGTCATCTCCGCCATTTTTATCATCTGTTTTGGCATACTTCCCGCCATTTCCACTCTTAAAATATTGCACACCAAAGCAGAGAAGAGTGTTAGCATCTAAGGCTATATCGTAGTCACTTTGAGCTACAAAAGTAGAGTAGAGCGCTGGAGCATAGTAGTAGTAAAATCCTGTTTTAAGACCATTGATTCCATTGTAATGAAGCGAGAGCATTGTGATGCTGTCAAACTCACCGCTAGCACTCTGTTTTTTGTACCTGTCTGAAGTGTTAGGGCGGATGGCATCAACATAGTAGAGTTGAACTTTTAAGTCTTTGATACTCTCTCCCGTGTAGGCAAAACCTCTATATGACCATGGAACTATTCTTGTAGTGTCATCGTTCATCATTGGCGTATTTAGCATAAAGTTACCCACTTTTAAGATTCTAGTATCTGTTTTATATGCTAAGTACGACTCGCTAATAGCAGTTAAAGCACTACCATCTTTTTTAAAAAGAGCAGTTTTTTCTCTCTCTTGAGAATCGAGGACAGGGTTAGATGTGTGAAATCTTACAGATCCAAAGAAAGGATTGTTGGTATCTGTTGTGTATTTTAGATATCCACCAGCGGAAGTAGCGTAAACATTAGAGTCATTTTTTTTGTCTATATTGTAGTAAAAGAGTTGCATCTCGGCATTAATATTTCCATCTGCAAATGCTTTATGAAGAGTAGCATCTGCACTAAGAGATAGGCCAAAGCAGAATAAAGTTAAAGACCTTAACATCTAAGAGACCAAAAGCAACCAAACCACAGGTATGTTAGACCTAAGTTAGGTTTGCCAAAGTGTATTAAAAATACCATTTGCATATCTGCATTACTTTCCTATAGCGTTATCAAGTAGGGCTATAGCGTTGTAGTAATCATAAAAAGAGATTATAAGATTTGACTTAGCATCTATATAACCTTGTCTTGCTTGTTGGAGTTCTATAAAGTCTGAGAGCCCGTACTCATATCTCTTTTGAGCTTGCTCAAACTTATCGCTAGAGACCTCTAAAAGATTTTGAGAAAGTACTACTGAATCTTTTGTCCTGTTAAGATTTATATATGCTTGAGTAGTCTGTTTTTTTATAAAAAGCCTTGAATTATTTAACTTTGACTGAGCAATATCTAACGCAATCTTTTTTTCTTGAGCTGTTGCTGTACTCGCTCCACCCTCGTAGATATTGTAATCTAAATTTAGTGTTATAGTGTATTGATCTTGTGGTGTCCTATCTTCAAACTTATCTACTTTTTGCTTAGTGTAGTTAGCCCCAAGGTAGAGTTCAGGATAAAATCTAGCCTCTGCAGCTCTACTTGTAGCCTCAGCTGATTTTATCTCAAAGAGATTTTTCTTTAATTCAAATCTATTTTCATAAGCAAAATCTATAGAACGTTTTAAGCTTAAAGGATAACCATTAAGGAAGTCTAAAATATTTTCAAAATTAAGTGTTTTAGAATAGACTTCATAGTCCGTAGAATTATCCATAAAACCAACAACTGCATCTAGAGATGCATAGGCCAACTCTAGGGTATAAAGACTGTTTTTTAAATCTAGTTTTGATTTTATAAGCTCAACCTTTGCATCTGAGACATCTATCTTTGTTTTGATTCCAGATTCAAAATATTTTTGTGAGCGGTATAGTTGAGCTTCATTTAGTTTCACATTCTCTCTATTTACAGCTATAAGAGCTATGGCTTTGAGAACTTCATAGTAAGCACTCTTTACATCTCTTATTTTGTCTGAGATTTGTTGCTCATTTGAGTTTAGGTATGCATCTGAATCATACTTTAAACTATCAACGCTTCCACCAGTTTTTCCAAAGTCATATACGATTTGCTTTAAAGAGAGTTTACCTAAGAGCAGGGTGTCGTCTATCATGCTATTTTTGTTTTCTGGTATATCGCTCATACCAGTCTCTCCAGCACTTAAGCTTAAGTCCACTTTTGGTAAGTAAGAAGCAAAACCTTTATCATAACGGCTTTGAGATGCCCTATACTCATCAGCACTTATCTTTAAATCTGGAGAATTCTCTAAGGTTTTTATGATCAACTCATCTACTGTATATATATCTTTTGCTGCTAGGCTTAGAGTTAGTAAAAGTACGCTTAGTAACCTTAACATCATATAGACTCCCTTCTTTTTATCTCATCTTCTACACTTACAAACTTCTCTCTCATGGACTCTAAAAGTACATATAAAACTGGCACAAAGAGTGTGGAGATAAAAGTTGCTGCTATCATCCCAAACATAAGTACGACTCCAATAGATATCTGAGTAATGGAACCTGCTCCTGTAGCAAAAGCTAGAGGTATGATACCAAACATAAAAGAGAGGATTGTCATCATAATCGCGCGAAAACGTAGAGATCCGCCCTTGATGGCAGACTCAACAATTCCAACTCCGCTCTCTCTTTGCTCTTTTGCAAACTCTACTATAAGTATGGCATTTTTTGCAGCAAGAGCCACGAGCAAGACGAGGCCGACTTGTGCGAAGGTGTTAAGTGGAAGATCGACTACATGCAGACCAATAATAGCACCAGCTACAACCATTGGAACTGAGAGAAGTATCATCAAAGGAAGTATCCAACTCTCATACTGAGCTGAGAGAACCAAAAACACGACAAGCAGAACAAAGATAACTACATAGATTTGAGCATTCCCAGCTAGTGTCTCTTGATAACTCATTCCAGCCCACTCATAACCATAAGATGCTGGCAGTACTCTCTTTGATATCTCATCCATAGCATCCATGGCATCTCCAGAACTATATCCAGGTGCAGCTTCACCGTTTATCTGGATGCTTCTATACATATTAAAGTGTGAGAGATTTTGAGGTCCCACAATCTCTTTGACGCTTAGTATCGCATTTAGCGGTATCATTTTGCCACTGTTGTTTTTTACAAAGAGCTTATCTATATCCTCTTTTGTACTTCTAAACTCTTTATCAGCTTCAACGAAGACTCTAAAAACCTTACCAAACTTTGTAAAGTCATTTACATAGACAGACCCAAAATAAGCTTGCATAGTTGTAAATAAGTCAGAGATAGTAACTCCGAGTGCATTTGCTTTTTCTCTGTTTATATCTATGTCATACATAGGATAGTTTGTAGCAAAGGTTGTAAAAGTATAAGCAATTCTTGGATCCGCAAAAGATGCTTTTATAATTTCATTTGCGAAGTGTTGAAATGTCTCTATATCACCTGAGAGATAGTCTTGAAGTCTAAAGTCAAAACCTCCAACATTTCCAACTCCTGGAATTCCTGGCATATTAAAAGCTGCAATATTAGCTTCACCAATAGGTGCAGTTCTTTGCTGTATCTGCCTTACGATTCCCTCAACACTATTTTCTTGAGTTGTTCTTTGATCCCAATCTTTTAAAGAGACAAACATTGCTATGGCTGAACTATCCATGGCTCCTGTAATTATGTTAAAACCCTCTACGCTAACAACATTAGCAACCCCATCAATAGCGTAGATAATATCTTCAACTCTCTTTCCAGTTATGGAAGTTTGAGATAGAGAAGAGCCAGGTTTTAGATTTACTGAAACCATACATACACCTTTGTCTTCTGAGGGAACAAAACCTGTAGGAGTTATGGTAAAGAGATAGTAAGTAAAGTAAAAAAGTCCAGCCATAAGGGCTAGCATCACATACCTAATCTTTATAAGAAAAGTGATAAGAAGTGTGTATTTTCGAGTTAGATAGTTAAAGAAGATATCAAACTTATCAAATAAGATAAACTTCTTCTCACCTTCTTTTTGTCTTTTTATGATAATGGCACTAATAGCAGGAGAGAGTGTTAGAGCATTTAAGGCTGAGACTAAAACAGCAAAAGAGATAGTAAGGGCAAATTGCTGATATAAGGCTCCCGTGATTCCTGGAAGCATTGAGACTGGTATGAAAACAGCGATAAGAACAAGTGTAGTAGATATGATAGGGCCAATAAGTTCTATCATGGCTTTTTTTACAACCTGAGGCATAGTCAATTCTGGTTCTTTGTTCATAATAACTTCAACATTCTCAACAACTAAGATAGCATCATCAACGACTATCCCGATGGCAAGTATGAGTCCAAAGAGAGTTAAAAAGTTTATAGAAAAACCTCCAGCTAACTGCATTGCAGCAAATGTACCAATAAGTGAGACGGGGATAGTAGCAGCTGCAATAATAGTAGGTCGCCATGAGCCTAAAAATACGAAGATGATTAGCATAACTAAAAAGATAGCCATATAGAGGTTCTCTACAACATTATCGATAGCTACTGCTACATATTTTGTTGTGTCGTATGGGACTGAATAAACAACTCCCTCAGGGAAACGTGAAGAGAGTCTTTGCATGGTATCTTCTATGTTTTTACGAATCTCAAGAGCGTTTGCTTCGCCTAGTTGATAGACTGCAATAAGCCCAGTTGGTTTTTTACCACTAATGGCATTCCAGTCATAACTCTCACTACCTAGTGTTATGTTTGAGACATCACTTAGTCGAACCAAAGAGCCATCTTCTTTATACTTGATAACTATGTCTTCAAACTCTTTAACCTCACTAAGTCTTCCCTTGGTTGTAAGTATAAACTCTTGCTTTTGTTCATCGTAAGCTGGATTTCCTCCGATTTTTCCAAGAGCTGCTTGTTTGTTTTGTGCTTTTATAGCGCTTATGGCTTCCATCGGAGTCATATTGAGGGCTTTTAGTTTATCTGGGTTTAGCCAAACTCTAATAGCATACTTTTTCTCGCCTAAATTTTGAGCTTGACCAACCCCTGGGACTCTTTTAATCTCATCTAAAATATTTATGTTTACAAAGTTACTTAGAAACTTGTCATCATGCTTTTCACTTCCATTTATCGCTATAAGACAGACTAATGATGGGCTTCTTTTATCTACTATAACACCTTGTTGTGTTACTTCTACTGGCAAAAGTGCATTAGCACTAGAGATTTTGTTTTGAACATCAACTGCACCTATATCTATATCATAACCTGGTTCAAAATAGACATTTATGTTTGAAGTTCCACTTGAAGTTGAAGATGATTCTATATAGATAACACCTTTGATGCCATTTAACTTATCTTCCAAAACGCGGGTTACACTATCTTCAACAACAAAGGCATTTGCACCTGTATATGTTGCACTAACAGTTACAGTAGGAGGGGCAACATCTGGGTACTCAGAGACTGGTAGTACAAGCATAGATACTAAGCCAGCTACAATGATGATAAGTGAGATTACAATAGCAAGTATGGGTCTTTTTATAAAAGTTACACTAAACATCTAGTTACTCTTTTGGAATAAGTCTATTTTTTTCTAAAATAGCCTTTATTCCTTGTGCATCTGTAACATCTTTTGGATCTACTTCCATCGAGTCTCTTATCTTTACAAGAGCAGAAACAATAACTCTATCTCCATTTTTTAGTCCACTCGATACATCTACATAGTACTTTGATGAATATCCAGTCTCTATGTTTACTCTTTTTGCCTTGTTATCACTACCAACTACATATACATAACTTCCGAGTTGATCAGCAAAGATAACTTCAGGTGGAATCATTAAAAATTCATACTTGTCTGTGATAAAGAGGTTTACATATACAAAGGTTCCAGGTAAAACTTTTGCATCTTTGTTTGAGATAGTAGCTCTCATAGTTATAGTAGAAGTTTGTGAGTCAACCTCATTGTTTGAAAAGTCTATATAGCCATCAAGTCTTATAGTATCATGTTCACCCTTCATCTCTATAAAAGCATCAGGCTTTTCTTTGTTGCTATACTTTTCAAACATTCTTACATCGTTTTGAGATGGAGAGAAGTAGGCATATATAGGATCAACACTCATAATAGTTGTTAAAAGTGTAGCTTCACCTTGACCTACAAGGTT
>JAVEST010000115.1:0-5941 GCA_034006465.1 Sulfurimonas sp.
GTAAAAAGAGCCTTCTCTAGGATGGCTTTTGGATCTTCTTTGTATCCGCCATATATAAACTCATATGCTTTTCTAACCCTAGCAGGTGTGGCTTTTAAGCCTTCTCTCTCTGGATCTTCATCTACATGAAGCATCATAGTCTTTACAGCATTTTCAAACTCTATGTTTTTTTTGTTGTCCATAGTTTTGCCTTTATTTGTCCTTATGAAACTAACACATGAGGAACTATAAGTGGATATTTTTTCATTTTTCTAAAGATATGTTTTCTTATAATCTGTCGTAAATCATTCTCTAGCGCTCTAGGATTTTCTATCTGACCCTCTTTTACATGCATCAAGAAGTTCTCTAAGATATCTTCCATCTCTTTTGCAAAAGCTTTGTCTTGTTTATCTGCAACTATACCAAATGAAGTAACTTTTGGTTTTGCAAGCATCTTAGTGTGTTTACCATCTACTTGAGCTACAAGCATAACTATACCATCAGTTGCTAATTTTTGGCGATCTAGCACTATGTCATCATCTATTTGATGGTTATTTTGGTTGTCTATATAAGTTTTACCTGTTTTTACTGTTTTTACTTTACGCATGTATTTAGGAGCAACTTCTATCTGATCTCCATCTGTCATAAGCATAATATTTCTCTCTGGAACTCCACACATTATACCTGTCTCTTTGTGCTTCATAACATGGTTGTATTCACCGTGAACTGGCAAGAAAAACTTAGGATTTACAAGGCGAAGCATAAGTTTTTGCTCCTCCATAGAAGCGTGACCTGAAACGTGAATATCTCTCTCAGATGCAACTTTAGCACCAGCTCTTTGAAGATGGTTTAACATCCCAGATATTGAGCCTTCATTTCCAGGAATTGCACGAGAAGAGAGGACTATAAGGTCTGTCGGCTTTATCTTGATATGTCTATGTTCGCCGATTGACATTCTAAAAAGTGCTGAACTTGGCTCTCCCTGAGAACCTGTTGTAACGATAAGAACATCTTTATCATTCATGTGTGCAACTTGTTCTGGTTCAACAAAGATATTTTTGTTAAGTCTTATGTAGTCATACTGCATAGCTGTCTCGATATTTCTCTCCATTGAGCGACCAATGACACAAACTTTACGGTTATACTTAACACCGTACTGTATAGCTTGATAAACACGGTGGATATTTGAGCTAAATGTTGAGAGGATAACTCTACCCTCAGCCTTTGCAAAAACACGATCTAATGCAGGCGCTACGCTTAACTCCGATGGAGTTGGCAGAGTGTTATAAGAGTTAGTTGAATCACTAAGCAGACATAAAACTCCTTTTTCACCATAGTAAGCAAGTCTATGCAAGTCTGCTGTGTAGCCATCTACTGGAGTGTAGTCTATTTTAAAATCTCCAGTATGGATGATAGTTCCAGCTTCTGTAGTGATGGCAAGTGATGATGAGTCTAAAATGGAGTGCGTCATATGCATCCACTCTATCTTAAAATCATTACCGATATCATAAACTTCTCTTTTTACAACTGGATTGAAGTACTTTCTACAATCTTTAAGATGATGCTCATCAAACTTGTTCCCAATCATAGCTAGTGGAAGCGGAGTAGCATATATCGGAAACTGCATCTCTTTATAAAGATATGGCATCGCACCTATATGGTCTTCGTGAGCGTGAGTGATGATAACTGCTTTTATCTTATCTTTGATTTGACGAAGGTATGAAAAATCAGGTATTAAAATATCTACACCGTGCATATCTTCATCTGGGAAACTCATACCAATATCAACTAAAATAGCTTCATTTTCAGTCTCAAAAACTGTTATATTCCCACCAATTTCGCCAAGTCCACCTAGTGGAGTGATGCGAACTTTTGCTTTAGAGTTTAAGTCTAGTTTATAGTGTGGGTTTAATCTTTGCTTGTGAGCTTCTTGATTTTTTGCAACAAAAGTTTTTAGATTTTCATCAACTGGTGTCGATTGTCTGCGGTTACGACCACGGCTTTTAGTTTTATTTTGAGTGCTTGACTTAGCGTCAGTTGCAACTGGTCTTGGTTTAGAAGCGCTTGGCTTTGTACTTGTTCTTGGTTTGAGTGGTTTGCTGTTTGGTTGAGGGGTGCTCTCTGCACTCCCTTGAATTTCTTCTGACATCCAAACTCCTTTTATATTAATTTTTTATAGAGTTGGTGATAGTAGTCTGTAGATACTTGATGAGGGCGAACTGTTTGTGAGAGCGAAAGCTCTAAAAATGCTTCTAAAAGGGCGTCTTTCTTATAAACTTCTGAGAGATTTTTCATAAGGGTTTTTCTGGGTTGCTTAAATGCAACTCTAAGCAAGCCCTCAAAATCCTCATCATCTCTATCTCTGTTCTTTTTTATAAGAAAAACAGCAGAGTCTATCTTTGGCGGAGGTTCAAAAGCAGTTGGTGGAACTTGCACAACTATGTGTGCTTCTCCCGTACTTTGAGTTATAACACTCAAAGATCCAAACGCTTTTTCGCCCTCATTTGCACAAAATTTCTCTGCTACTTCGAGCTGTACCATTACAAGTATGTTTTTACACATTGGATCTGCGAGTGCTTTTAAAATGATGTTTGTTGCTATGTAGTATGGCAAATTAGCCACTAAATCATACGACTCATCAATAAGGCTACTCTTCCAAGCTTTTAATACATCTCCACAATTTATATGGAGTCGCTTGGTAGCAATCTCTTCTTTAAATTTACTTTGTAACAGTTTACACAAATCGGTATCGACCTCAAAAGCTTCTACACTTTTGACATCTACTAAATATTTAGTTAAATCACCTAAGCCAGGCCCAATTTCTACGATTTTGTTATCGTTTTTGGGCATCGCTTCGACAATTTTTCTAAGGACACTTTCATCTTTTAAGAAGTTTTGTCCGTATCTCTTCTTAGCTACTATTGCTTTTACATTCATAAGCAGAATTTTATAGTAATTTTACTTACAATTAAGTTAACGGCTTATCAAATTATCAATTTGACAAAATTTGACAAAATGTCATGCTTGAAATTTATGTAATATTATAGCTCGTATTTAAAATCTCTTGGTTAACTAATATGTTTCATGTGAAACATTTGATTCTTTTTTTTAAAAAACTATATCTAATTATAAGTCTTAGTTAGTATAATTGCAAGATATTATATGAGGCTTTATACTATGAACTACTTTGCTAAAAGAATCATTCCTTGTCTTGATGTCAAGGATGGAAGAGTTGTAAAAGGTGTTAACTTTGTTGGATTAAGAGATGCAGGAGATCCAGTAGAGATTGCAAAACGATACAACGAAGAGGGTGCTGATGAGATTACATTTTTAGATATCACTGCATCTAATGAGAACAGAGATACTATAGTTGATATCGTCGCTCGCGTAGCTAAAGAGGTTTTTATACCTCTAACTGTTGGCGGTGGTATCAGAAAACTAGATGATATCTACAAACTTTTAAATGTTGGTTGTGACAAGGTAAGCATCAATTCAGCCGCTTTACATAGGCCAGAACTTATAAATGAGGGTGCAAAACGCTTTGGTTCTCAGTGCATCGTAACTGCTATAGATGTTAAAAAAACTGGTGATAGATATACAGTTTACTTAAATGGTGGAAGAGTAGATACAGGCATAGATGCTGTAGAGTGGGCAAAAGAAGTAGTGGAGCGTGGAAGCGGAGAGATTCTTTTAACATCTATGGATGCTGATGGAACTAAGGCTGGATTTGAGCTAAACATAACAAGAATGGTATCTGAGGCTGTTAATGTCCCTGTCATTGCAAGTGGTGGAGCTGGGACGATGGAGCATATAAAAGATGCTTTTGAAGCTGGAGCTGATGCTGCACTTGCTGCATCTATATTTCACTACAAAGAGATAGATATCATGGAGTTAAAGCGCTATCTCTCACAGAACAATATTCCTGTGAGACTATAACTTCATGATAATCTGCGCTGGAAACAATGAAACCTTTGACTTTGCATTGCCTATGGGAGTTGGTCTTATTGAGACTGCTATGAATTTAACTAGACTTTGCCTTTTTGATAAACCTGAATTTTTGCTCTTTGTAGGGAGTGCTGGAAGTTATGGAGATAAGAAAATATTTGATATAGTTGAGTCTAAAAGTGCAGCTAACATCGAGTTAGCGTTTTTAAATTCAGATGCTTATACTCCGCTTGATAATGTCATATCTACTAACACTGATGCAGATATAAAAGATATTATAGTCAACTCTTCTAACTATATCTCAACTAACAAAGAACTAACAAAAAAGTTTTTAAGCCTTGGAGTTGGGATAGAAAATATGGAATTTTTTAGCGTTTTAAGGGTTGCGCAGGAGTTTAATATTCCAGCTGGTGGAGTTTTTTGTATAACTAACTACACTAACAAAAGTGCTCACGAAGATTTTTTAAAAAATCATGCAAGAGCTAAAGAGCTTTTAAGTGGGCATGTAAAAAAAAGAATTAAGGAGCTAACAAAAAAATGAGCAAACCATCACTTCTTGACTTTACAAAGAAAGAGTTACTAACACTTATAAAACCTAGTTTTAGGGTAAATCAAATCTTTGGCTGGCTCTACCATCAGTATGCGAACAGTTATGATGATATGAAAAATATCCCAAAGGCTCTAAGAGAAGAGTTAGCCGAAAAATATATCGTAAACCCTTTAAAAATCATCAACAAAGAGGTCTCTACCGATGGAACCATAAAGTATCTCTTAGAACTTCAAGATGGTAAAACTATGGAAGCTGTTTGGCTAAAAATGAAAGATGCTATCTACGCTGAAGATGGTGAGCTTGTACAAGAAGCAAGATTTACTATCTGTGTCTCAACGCAAGTTGGATGCAAAGTAGGGTGTTCTTTTTGTTTAACAGCTAAGGGTGGCTTTACAAGGGACTTAACTACAGGCGAGATAGTAGCTCAAGTAGTAGCTCTAAAGCGAGACAACGACCATAAACACAACAGAATGATAAACATAGTCTATATGGGTATGGGTGAACCTCTTGACAATCTTGATAATCTTGCAAAAGCTATAGAGATATTTAAAGAAGAGGACGGTCTGTGCATCTCAGGCAAGAGGCAGACCGTATCTACAAGTGGGCTTAGCAACAAGATAGACAAACTAGGAGAGATGGACCTAGGAGTTCATATAGCTATCTCTCTTCACGCTGTTGATGATAAGCTTAGAACTGAACTAATTCCTATGAATAAAGCTCATAATATCGCCTCCATCATAGAAGCAGTAAAAAGATTTCCTATAGATACAAGAAAGAGGGTTATGTTTGAGTATCTAGTTATAAAAGACAAAAATGATGACTTAGTATCTGCTAAAAAGCTAGTAAAGCTCCTAAGTGACATCAAAGCCAAAGTAAACCTAATTTACTTCAATCCATACCCTGGCACACCTTATGAGAGACCTTCTAAAGAGAGCATGGTAAGCTTTGCAGACTATCTAATCAATCATGGGCTTCTTTGTACGATAAGGGATTCAAAAGGTATGGATATTAGTGCAGCATGTGGACAATTAAAAGAGCAGAGCAAAGGAGCTTAGAGTGAACTATATAGAAATATTTCAAATAATTTTTTTGATAGCAATTTTTGCCATTGGTGTAATAGGCTTCTTAAGAGCCGCAACAAGCAGCGATGATAAAGAGTAATCTTTTTATAATATAGCTTATGATAAAATAACCTTCTAACAAAGTTACGCTCTTAAAAGTTTTAGGGAAGCTAGCCAATGGTAACCTTAAAATGAAACGGCCTGAGCGAAGCAGAAGGGACTTGTTCCTTCTGCGGACAAAACAAGCGGAAGCGGTCTGCTTCGCAGACTGTTCCCTCGAAATAAGATGGAGGTTTCCTTCATTTTAATAAGTAGCAATGGGATGCAACAAACTCTGCCTTTTGAAAAAAGGCTAGCTTCAGTCGCCTCAGCGGCGCGAGCGAAGCAGAAGGGACTTGTTCCTTCT
>JAVEST010000116.1:0-5914 GCA_034006465.1 Sulfurimonas sp.
AAGTGTAAAAATCCACACAAGGGCTGTTACTATAAGGCTCATAAGAACTAATGTTGCTCCAGCATCTTTTGCCCTCTTTGCTAAGATATGATAGTCAGTGGTTACAAGGTCAACAACTCTCTCAATAGAGCTGTTTGTAATCTCTGCTAATATAGGTAGAAAAAGAGATATAAACAAGATGCTTGAGTATCCAAAACTTAGAGGTAAGACCCAAGCCACAAAACCCATAACACTTAGTAGCAGAAGTTGCCACTTAAATGATGTCTCATTTTTTGTAATATCCACAAAGCCCTCAAGAGCGTAGATGCCATTCTTAAAAAGTGAGTGCTTAGGCTTGTTTAGTTTCATGTTTATCCTTTAGATTTTTTATAATATTTTTTGTTTCATTTGCCTTTGTATCTCTACAAATTGGTTTAGAAAAATAGACTACCACATCTCTTTTTGTAAAAAATTTAAACTCTCTTTTTTTTGAAAATATACTTCCTTGCATACCAGCTATAAAAAAAGTGCAGATAGAGCCATCATAGTCGCTAGAGATATATTCATAGCCCTTATAAAACTCTCCAAGTTCTCCATCAGGACTTATCCTGCCCTCTGGAAACAGAGCCACTATTTTACCCTTTTTTAATCTAAGAGATGCCTCTTTAAATGCACCATTTGAAGCTTTTTTTGAGATGGGTATAAGCGAGCCTTTTCTTAGCACTATGTTAAAAAGTCTGTTGTTGTAGATATCTTTGTCTATCATAAAGTTAATGCGTCTCTCTATAGGAATCTGGATAATCACCCAGTCAATCCAGCTAACATGGTTTCCCAAAAGTAAAACACCACCACTTTTTGGGATATCTTCAAGCCCCTCATAACGAAATCTATATCTTATCTTGAGCAGCATCTCTACAAATGCAAAAAAAGAGATAACAAGATATCTTCTTAGTAAAATATAAGATAGATAGACTCCAACTAGACTCATAAGATAAAAGAGCGAAATGGCACTCATTCCAAAGAATGCAAAGAGAGTAGTTAAGAGTAAAAAAGAGACCATAAAAATATTTTGTACAAAGTTGTTTCCAGCTAGAATAGTTCCAAGATGAACTCTAGGAGCTTTTAGCTGCACTAGAGAGTTTAATGGCACCATAATAAAACCTGAAAAGATTCCAAAAAGAGAAAATAGTAAAACTAAGCTTAGCATTGACTCGCAAGAAGGGATAACTAAAACTACAAGAGTAATCCCTAAAGCCCCGATAGTTGCAACTCCACTATTTACATAGTATTTTGAAAGAGTTGCTGCAAGAAATGAACCAGCTATGATGCCAAAGCCAGCCATAGCCATAGCACCTTGAACATAGATGGCATTTGTTATGCCTAGCTCTGTCTTTGCAAACTCTCCAAATATAGCAAGAACAACTTGCGAGATAGACCAAAAAAGACTAAGAGCTAAGATGGCATCGAAAATTTCTTTGTTTCTCTTAAGCGTTTTTATGTTTTTATGAAGATATTCTGCCCTTATATATCTCTTAAAGTTAAACTTTTTTTGACTCATTCCAACCATCATATTTGGAAGGTTTGAAGCCAAAAACCACTCAACCACTGAGCCTAAAACTAAAAGCCAACCAAGAGGGGCTATAGCTTTTAAAACATCCTCTTTAGTCTCAAAATTATCAGCTAAAGAGATTTCAAACAGGACTGTATAAAAGATTATCCCACTTAGTATTGCCACAGTTGTAACCGCTTGGACTGCACCATTTCCAAGGCTTATAAACTTTAGTCCAACTATCTCTTTTATATACCCATACTTTGCAGGACTATAGATGGCACTCTGAAGTGCGAGCATAAAGGTCATAAAAAATGCAGTATAAAACCAGCCCTCATAGTAAGAGTATGTTATGAGAAGCGTAATGACTACCGCCAAAGCTGAAGAGTGTTTCATAATGGTACTCTTGGCAAATCTATCGGCTAAAAATCCAGAGGGAGAAAAAAGCAAGATAAAAGGTAGAAGTATCAAAGCGTTTACAATAGCAGTTAAGATAATCTGCATCTCACCATCATAAACTTTAAAAATTGTGTTTTGTATAATGATTTTATGTCCTAAGTCTGTAAAAGCGTTTAAAAAAACTACTATAAGGTAGTTTATAACTCCTACAAGCTTAAGCATCTCTCTCAAAGACTACTCTTTTGAAGCTAAAGTTGTACTCCAGCCCTCATAATATCCACCATACTCTTTTGCTTTTGAAAAAAGCTCATTTACCACTTGACTAACTTCATTTTGAGTAGGTGCATGAACTTTTAAAAGTGCGATGCCATTATCAAACTCATCACTACTTATCTCATCTTTAAACTTCACACCTTCGATATTTAAGTTATCTAAAAATCTATCTTTTTGTGATGGAGTCTCAAAAGAGAGATAGTGTTCAACCTCTCTTTTTATACTCAAATCATCACCCTCTTCTTCAAGCATAAAGATGATTTTATCACTCTCTATATGGCAAAATTCTAGCTCACTAGGATAGAGCTCTTTTTCGTAAAAATTCCACTTTGTATCTCTTACAACATTACTCTCATAAACATAAGAAGATGGAGTAAGTATCTTTGAAGTGATAGCATCGAGTCGTTTTGAATCCATAGCGTAGAAGTAAAACTCCGCCCAACCATCATAAAGCCTGCTTCCTACATAAATCGCTCTATCTATGTGTTGTAGTGCGATAATCAAAGACTCTTTTGTTTCTAAAAACTCTTCATAACTCTCATCTGTAGTTTTTTCATGCTTTAAAAACACACTAAACAGCCAAGGGTTCATCTCTTTTGCAAATGCTGCTTCAAGATTTGTCTCTATAATCATCTCGCAAGAGTCTTGGACTCTTTTAAATATCTCTCTCATTTGACTCTTTTATATTTTTATTGCATTATATCTCATTAATAATAAAAGACACAAAATCAGTCGTATATCAAAACCTCAAAAGCATCTTTAAAAACAATAGGATAAGCAATATTTGCAAAGTTATGTGAATCCCTATACCCTTTAATCTCTTCTTGAGTTTGCTCTTTTGTTATAAAATAAATTCCATTTACAACAGCTTCATGTTTTAAATGGGGATATCTCTTATATAAAAGCTGTAAAAACTCTACTCCATTTTTAAAGCCAGTGCCTTTAAAATCATAATCTATTACTATCTTATTTGGCTTATTGCTACCCAACCACGCTTCTAAAATCAGATTTTTTGCAAAACAAAAAACACTCCAGTTTTTAAAAGCGCTACCTATACTCTCTTTAAAAAACTCGAGTGTTTTTAACTCACTAGATATTACTGCGAGTTTTTGCATCTCATAAGGGGCATAATCTCTTAACTCTTTAGTAGTGATTTTACCCTTGAAGTGTAAAAAAGTAGAGCTTGTTGGTATGATTTTAGGCATATTTTTCTTAAAAAATCTATGTATCTCATAAGAAGCTTTCGCCCTTTTAAATATGTAAAACTCAAGATTTGAGCAGTAGTGCCCTCTTAGTGCATATGTTATTTTTAGTATTTTGCTCAAACGATTTTTCAACTCTACTGCCAAGACTTTTGAGTGACTAGCTGCCTTTACACTTTTAAAAACCCCTTCATTTTTTAAAAAGCTATATAAAAACTCTGAAAACTCAACTATCTCTTTATATTCATACATAAGTTTTAAAAGTTTTTCATCTTCAAATTCACAATCTATCTTGATAAATTCTTTAATTATGTACTCAAAGTGTAGAGCATAGAGCTTGCTATCTTTTGCAGAAAACTTCTTTACATGGCTTGTCGCCATAGAGAGCGTATCAAAAGTGTGTGAAACAAGTGCAGTTATTATCTCAGTTGGGCGTAGATTTGTAGAGTTTACATAGTCTAACTCTCTTTCAAAACCATCCATAAGCCCTAGTCGATTCTTTTTTATATGAGATGAACTTTTTGTGTGTTTAAGCAAACACTTGATTTTTTTATGACTTACATTGTGCTCAATTTGCATCTCAAAGAAGTAGATGCTAAGAATGGAGTAAAGTAGTTCTGGGTACTCATCTTGTGTTATTTGTGCATAAGAAAATGACTCATCTATAATTACATCTAAGTTGTCGCTTACCGAATCTAAACCTATATTCTCAATATATAAAAAACATATTTTTTCTATAAACTCTTTTTTTTCTACTTGCTCTATTTTTATCTTTTGTCGCTCTATATCTTGCAATGCTTTTTGTTTTTGCAACTCTACAAAGCTTTGTGTAAAACTCTCATATCTAAACGGTTTGTAGATAATGCCTAAGATGCTATCTTCTATCTCCCTCTTTAGCATAAGTTGTGTGCTTGAAGATGTTACAAAAACAACTTCAAGATCAGATAATTTACCAGTATCTTTTAATATCTCTATAAATTCATCACCGTTTAGGTATGGCATATTTATATCGGTTATGATAAGTTTTATACCATAAGCCCTTCCCATAACCTCAAAAGCCTCCATGCCATCAGATGCACTGTAGATGGAGTCTTCACAAAAGTTGTATCCTTCTATTTTATTTACTAAGAGTGATCTTTTTATAATTTTGATAATCATCGGACTATCATCAACTATAAGTGCTGGGGTAACGCTCATGACTTTTCTTGCATCTATAAGTTCTTAGATGCTTATAGTTTCATTAACTTCAAGTCCAAAACCACCAAGCCCTACAAACTCAGCTTGCTTTAGTGAAGTTATAAGATTCATCTTTGACACTCCTAAAGATTTTAGTATCTGTGCGCCTGTTCCTATCTCTTTCATAGTAGAATTATCTTGATGATTAGTTTTGTTTATAAAGACTAAAACGCCACTATTTTTTTTGAGATACTCTATGGAACTTATAAGGTTTTTGTATTTTTTTTGGTTTAGCAATAGCTCAATATCTGGGATAACATTATGAACTCTTACGTTTGAGACTTCAGATGCGGAGTAGAAGACTATAGCAGTATGTTCTATTTTATCATGGTCTTCAAACTTATGTTTTTTTACCTTTACACCAAAAAATTCTATCTCTTGGACATCTATCTCTTTTACAAGTCTCTCATTAGCTAAACGATACTCAACTATATCAGAGATAAAAACCGTCTTTAAATTGTGAGCTTCTCCAAAGGCATCTAAGTCATCGCGCCTTGCCATCGTCCCATCTTCTTTGATTATCTCACAAATTACAGCAGAGTCACTAAGCCCTGCTAAGCGACATAAATCAACAGAACCCTCAGTATGCCCAGTTCTAACAAGTGTGCCGCCATCTTTTGCGATAAGTGGAAAAATATGCCCTGGTTTTACTAACTCATCTGCTCTTGAGATTGGGTTTGCAAGGATTTTGATAGTATCATCTCTCTCTCCAGCAGAGATGCCAGTCAAAGCATTTTTTGCATCTACAGAGACTGTAAAAGCCGTTTCATAAGAAGATGTATTTGAACTCACCATTGGGTTAAGCTCAAGTCTTGAAGCTATAGATTTGCTAATTGCAACGCAGATTAAGCCTCTTGCGTGTGTAGCCATAAAGTTTACATGTTTAGGTGTAGAAAAAGCCGATGCATAGACTAAATCACCTTCATTTTCTCTATCTTCATCGTCACACATAATGACCATATTTCCCTTTTTTATCTCATCTATCGCTTGAAGTACTCTTTGTGTAGGTGTCATTTACTCTTCTTTTTTATGGTATGTTTTATGAGAATTATACACAAGATAGTTTAATCTCAACTATCATCAGAGATTTAACCTTTTTGCAAAATAAAAGACTATTTATTCACAAAAAAGCAAATTTTATGCACTTTTATCAAAATCACTTGACAAAGCAAACTCTTTTGCCTATAATTTCGCTCCAACAAACATATTAGACTAGTTTGTTAACACCGCGGAATAGAGCAGTTCGGTAGCTCGTCGGGCTCATAACCCGAAGGTC
>JAVEST010000117.1:0-5905 GCA_034006465.1 Sulfurimonas sp.
CACTTTTTAAACTTTGGATGCAAGGGTTGTCATACTGGTGTGAGCGTTGGCGGGCAGAGTATCCAGAAGTTTCCACTAAGAGATTATAACTCAGTAGTAGATGTTACAAACTCTTTTAATGAGTCTCAAAAAGGGCGAGAAGTATCTACATTTGACTTCAATGCTAAGATGTACCATCCTTTTCCTTTTGAAAACAAGGGCGGATTTATGGGAAAAGATGGACAGAGACTTTTTCGTGTTCCGATGCTTAGAAATGTTACAAAAACCTCTCCTTACTTTCACAATGGCGGAGTTGCAAAACTAAGAGAGGCTGTGCATCTTATGGGCAAACACCAACTTGGAATGAACTTAACAAACACTCAGATAGATGAGATAGTGGAGTTTTTAAGAGCACTAGAGGGTGATGTTGTTGAGTTTGAGATTCCATCAAAAAAGGGTGAATTATGAAAAGCTCATATATGAAAATACTTATTATCATAATGTTTTTAAGCGGGATTTTGCAATATAGCATCTTTGATTTGAGCTGGGAATATTTTAGAACTGTGCAAGCTATGCACATCATGGGTTCTATAGCTATTGCTCTTTTTCTGCTTATACCTTATGTAAATATGCACACTTATGAGTTTATGGTTGTAAAAAAAGTAAAAAGTTTGAGCGGAATAATGCTAGGCATCACTCTATTTTTTATCATAATAAGCGGCATCTATCTTTTTTTAGTTGGAAATAGAGGCGGAGATATTTTTGGCACGCTCTCTTTTTATGTGCATCTTTATGGCTCTTTTGTACTTTTGTATTTTTTGTTTTCTCATGCAAGAAAAAAGTTTCATGCAAAACCTTTAGTAGTTCTCTTTTTTGCTCTAAGTTTGACTTTTGTAGATAGCTCTTATGCTAATGAGAAACTAACAAATATCAAGATAGAAGAGGGGCTTGATGGGTACCATAATGAAGATTGGACATCATCTGCAAAGTGTAAAAGTTGTCATGAAGAGATATTTAACCAGTGGGCAGACTCAAATCATCATCATCTTGTTGGGACAAACCCTTACTATATGGTGATGGAAAACCTAGCTGGTGCAGATATGGGCGAAGAGTTTAGGCAGTGGTGCATGGGTTGTCACAATCCTAGTGCGGTTACAACTGGAGAAAAAAGGACTACACATGAGATGGATGGAAGTTTGATGCCAAATATCTTGTTTGAGAGCGGCTCAAAAAGGCTTTTAGAAGACTTTAAAGCTCATGGCAACTCAAGGTTAGAACAGGGCGTTTCTTGCGTAGCTTGTCATAGAATTACAGAAGCAGACTCAAAAGGAAATAGTGCTTATACTCTTAAAATCAGAGATAGAGAGAAGTACGCTTTTGAAGATAGCAACTCTGAAGTTGAGCAGTGGCTAAGCGAGAAGTTTATAAACTCAAATCCGCAAGTACATAAAGATAGCTACTCTAACAAACTATATAAAAAGAGCTCTTATTGTGCATCTTGTCATGATGAATTTTTACCAGATAGCTCAAAAAGGGCAGTAGTTTCCACATTTAAAGAGTGGGAAAAATCACCTTTTAATAACCCCAAAGATCCAACTAAGCACAAAGACTGCATAGATTGTCATATGACTTACTTAAAAGATGGAGAGTTTGCACCACTTAAAGGTCGCTCCACTGATGGAGGAGTTATAAAAGATGATGTAAAAGTTCACTACTTCTCAGGATCAAATCACTTCTTATCGGGACTAAAGAGTAAAGAGCATGAAGATCAAACTCTGCAACTTCTTCGTACATCTGCAAAAATTGATATAGATATCGTTGATGGAAATATCTTAGTTGGTGTTAAAAATGTTGGAGCTGGGCATCACTTGCCAACAGGGGTATCTGACTTTAGGGAGCTTTGGCTTGATATTACCGTTACAGATGCTAAAGAAGAAGTAGTCTTTAGTAGTGGAAAACTCCAAGAAGATGGAAACTTAGGGCTAGATGCAAGACCTTTTATGAAAGTTTTTGGAGATGAAGACTCTAAACCTGTTGGGCTTATGTTTTGGAGATATAAAAAGATGATAAGTGATACTAGAATTCCAGCGGGGCAGAGACGAGTAGAGTCTTATGAGATAGCTGATGCAAAGAACCTAGAATATCCACTAAAAGCAGTAGTAAAACTAAACTTTAGAATCTATCCACAATGGGTGACAGATGCGGTTAAAAGAGCCTATCCACAACTTCCAAATCCAGATGTAGTAACACTTGAAAAAGTAGAGAAAAGCTTTGGAAAATAGCATAAGAGTTCTACTCATATTTTTACTGCTTCTCTCTACTTTAGAAGCTCAACATGTTAAATGGCAAGGTGATTTTGACAAAGCCCATCAGAGGGCTTTAAAAGAGGGTAAAAATCTTATGGTTTTGCTAATAAAATCTAGAGAGTCTCAAGAGATACTAAAATCAAGTTTTATGAATCAAGACTATATAGAAGTGATAAATAAAAATCTTATATCTCTACTTATAATAAAAGATCAAAAGAGTAGTTATCCCATAGAGATGCTATATACGCTAGAGTATCCGTCACTTTTTATTTTAGATAACAAAGAACTTTTTGTGTGTGAACCTATAAGGGGAGAGATAACTCCAAGTAGGCTAAGTGCCTATTTGGAGAGATGTATTAGGTAGTTTTGTGCTTATTATCTGTGAGCTTTATCTAAATTTTCTAGCTCACTTTTTATCGCACTACGCAAATCAGAAGTTTGAGAGTTGTTTGAAAACTCTAAATAACCATCAAACATTTTGATAGATGAAGAGACAGTTTCGCTACTACCAACCTTTTCAGCAACGACTTCATTGCTTTTAAACTCAGTAATTTTCCAGTTTGTTTGCTCACCAGCTTTTATGATAGCATTTATAACTTTTTCATTGCTATGACTATTTGTGTATAGCGCCTCTTTAGATGCCTCAGCATCCATGATATTACCTTTTGAGCTACAACCTGTTGATAAGACAAGGGTAAGGGCAGATACTAAAGCTAAGGTTAAGATTTTGTTCATTTTATGATCCTTTTTTTAATTTTCTTAATAAAATATTAAACTTTATAAAGAAATTTAATCAATCAATGATATAATAACAAGTATTAAAAAATATTGATGCAGGTCAAGATTTAAAACCACAAGTTCGATAAGGTAAACTATGATTCAAGATGTTGTTATTGTGTTAGTTATGGCAGTCCCTATGCTCCTTTTTGGAGTCTATCCAGGCCTATTATTAGGGGAATTTTTGGAGAAAAAGCACAATATTGATGAGGGCTTAAAAAGAAAGGTAATCATCATTACGACTATAGTTTTTACTATAACTTTATCTTCTATATTACATTACTTATAATATAATAATTTTTTATGCTTTACTCCATTTGTGTTTCGTAAAGTAACATTAAATATAAAACTTTCCTTAAATATTAAATTAATACATCAAATTGATATATGTCAACTATTTTTAAATGAAATAGCACTAAACTACTTCTGATTCTGAAAAATTACAACAATTAAAAAGGAGATACAATGATTGGGGAAGTAGTTATGAGACAAGATATCGCCGTCAATGATTTTTTGACAATCTTTGTATCTTCTGCTCTTGTTTTAGTATTTGGAGGATTCTATGTTGGTATATATACCGCTGTAAAGGTTAATTTACTTAAAAAATGGACTATGCCCATAGCATACCTGTTTTGGATGTTAACTGCCTATTGTTTGTATTTGATGGGAAGTTTAATGCACGTAGGTGGATTTACAGCGAAGGCTTTAGTGGTTGCTGCAATTGGATTGTTATTACTTCCACATGCAGTCTATTTTATGCAGCATCAAGTTCATGAAGAGAATGAACATTGATTTACTGTTATATATGTCAACAACAATTTATAGGAGGGCACAGTGGCTAATAAAGTATCCGTATGGACCGATAATCGTTTCTGGCAACGTTCAGCAGCATGGGTTACAGGATTCGCAGCAGTACTATTGATTTGGCTAACGTTTGACACGTCAGCTCAAATTTCAATGGGTACAGATGCAGATTTACAAAATGGCGTAACTAAGAGGGTTCCAGGACCAACGGTTATTAATTACAAAATCACTTACGAAATGAGTGCTAAACGTGGACATGAAGTGCCAATCATTGGTGGTAATGATGGTAGTGGAATGTCTCTATTTCAAGAAAAAGAGAAGTTTTTTGGAAGAGATGATTATTCTGAAGAAGAAGCAGGTGCTTTACTTCACTTAGGTAAACTAGGCTCTCAAACTAAAAACTGTATGAACTGTCACACGCTTTTAGGTAATGGCGCTTATTATGCACCAGATTTAACTAAATCATGGTTAGATCCAGCGTGGCAAGATGGTGGCACTATGCAAGCTATGACAGGAAAAAGTACTAAAGAAGAAGCTATGGCTGAGTTCTTACAACATCCATCAACTTATCCTACTCACGCGCGTATGATGCCAGATCTTGGTATTACAGCAGAAGAGGCTAAAGGCTTAGTTGCTTTCTTGAAACATATGTCATCTATTGATACAAATGGTTTCCCAAGAAACTTTGGAAAAATACAAGGAGCAGTAAATGGCAAGTAATCACTTAACAGGTATTGGAAGTGAATCAAAACAATTAGCAACGTGGTATTTTACTTTTGCTGCTATTTTGTTTGGTGCACAATTATTATTTGGTTTAGTTGCAGCAATTCAGTATGTAATGCCAGGGTTTCTTTTTGAAATTCTTGACTTTTCAGTTGCTAGAATGATACACATCAATGCACTAGTTGTATGGATGGTTTTTGCAATGTTTGGTGCTGTTTACTGGTTACTACCAGATGAGACAGGCATTGAGACTGTTGGTATCAAAATTGGTAAATTACTTTACTGGGTATTTGTGGCAGCTATTGTTGTAGTTGTTCTTGTATATATCTTCGTTCAAGTTGGGCCAGCTGATGAAACATCAATCTGGTTTATACACGAAGGCCGTGAGTATATTGAAGCTCCTCGTTGGGCGGACTTTGGAATCGTTGTTGTAGCTCTAGGGTTTGTTGCAAACCTTTTCATGACAGGTATGAAAGGTAAGCGTTCAGGAATCGTTACAGTTTTAATGGCTGATATGATTGCTTTTGCTGGTCTTTACTTAACTGGTATGTTTTTTACTGATAACATCACTGTTGATCAATACTGGTGGTGGTGGGTAATTCACTTATGGGTTGAAGCTACTTGGGAAGTTTATGTTGGTGCATTAGCTGCTTATGGTCTTATCACTATGATTGGCGCACACCGTAAAGTTGTTGAAATGTGGTTATGGATCGAAGTAGCTATGCTATTTGGTTCAGGTATTCTAGGTATGGGTCACCACTACTTCTGGATCGGTACACCTGAGTACTGGTGGGAAATTGGAGCGCTATTTAGTGCACTAGAGCCATTACCACTTGTAGCGATGTTTATCCACGTTCTTTATGACTGGGGTAAAACTCAAGGTGGTCAAGATGCAACTGGGCAAAAACTCTCAGTTATTAGCAATAAACCAGCGTTTACTTGGTTTGTTCTAAATGCTTTTGGTAACTTTTTAGGTGCTGGTATATGGGGATTTTTCCATACACTACCACAAGTAAACCTTTATACTCATGGTACACAGTTTACTTCAGCACACGGTCACTTAGCATTCTTTGGTGCTTATGCAACCATACTAATCGGTATGATGTATATTGCAGTTCAAGGAGTAAATGGTATTAAAGTTATGAAGAATACTAAGTCATCTATTTGGGCTACATGGATGATAGCAGGTGGTGTTATGGGTATGACTGTAGCGCTTACTATTGCTGGATATGTTCAAGTTCTAGTTTCTCGTGCACAAATGGGTGCTACATGGGCTGGATACTTTGATGGTCAAAGTGGTTTATGGTTTGCACAAG
>JAVEST010000118.1:0-5890 GCA_034006465.1 Sulfurimonas sp.
GCGATGCTTCAGCTTCGCACTTTGAGGCTTTAAAGTTTCAATGACTTTTTCGGAGGCGGTGCTTCAGCTTCGCACTGTGTGACTTAAAAGTTTCAATGGCTTTTTCGGAGGCGATGCTTCAGCTTCGCACTGTGTGACTTAAAAGTTTCAATGACTTTTTCGGAGGCGATGCTTTTAGGAATGCTAACCAAAGCTTTTCTACGAGGTTAAAACCTCGCTTCCGAAAGAGATGTGTGGCTTTAAAGTTTGCAAGGTTTTCGGAGGCGATGCTTTAGCTTCGCACTGTGTGACTTAAAAGTTTCAATGACTTTTTCGGAGGCGGTGCTTCAGCTTCGCACTTTAGTCTTTAAAATTAGTGTACAAGTTATAAACCCTATCTACGAGGTTAAAACCTCGCTTCCTAGAAGAGATGCAAGGCTTTAAAGTTTGCAAGGTTTTCGGAGGCGATGCTTTAGCTTCGCACTGTGTGACTTAAAAGTTTCAATGGCTTTTTCGGAGGCGATGCTTTTAGGAATGCTAACCAATGGCATTCTCCACGATGAGCTTCGCACTGTGTGGCTTTGAAACTCTAAAATTCCTTTACCCTAGTTGTGAAACTATAGATGCTTCAACATCTGCTATATCAGCTGTTCCATCTACTGTGATATATTTTAGTGAATCATTCTTAGAAGCTTGCTCTTTGTAGTAACCTATAAGTGGCTCTGTTTGCTCATGGTAGACTTTTAAGCGGTCAAGAACTACCTCTTCTTTATCATCATCTCTTTGAACTAAATCTTCACCAGTGATATCATCTTTACCATCAACTTTTGGCGGATTGTAAACTAAATGATAAGTTCTTCCACTTGCAAGGTGAGCACGGCGACCTGACATTCTTTGTACTATCTCGCTATCAGCAACATCGATCTCTATAACTGCATCTATCTTAATCCCCGCATCTGTAACTGCATCTGCTTGAGCTAGTGTTCTTGGAAAACCATCAAGAAGATATCCATTTTTACAATCCTCTTCTGCTATACGATCTTTTACAAGTCCTATGATTATCTCATCAGTTACAAGTTGACCTGCATCCATTGCAGCTTTTGCCATTTTGCCCATTTGCGTACCAGCTTTTATAGCCGCTCTTAACATATCACCTGTAGAGATTTGAGGGATATTATACTTTTTTGTTAAAAATCCTGCCTGTGTACCTTTTCCAGCACCAGGTGCTCCGAGTAATATAATTCTCATTATTTATTCCTAATCGTTTGTTTAGTAAAACTATATAGTAATGAGTTTAAAATAAGCTCAATTTTCTTTTTTTTAGCAAAAAAAGTAATATATTCACTTCAATCCATACTATCTCTATAAACTTACTTGACTTTGAAAAATAAATCTGTTATTATTTTGTACTTTTAAAAAAAGGATGTGTTTTGGCAATCGTTTCAACAAAAGGCGCTTATGGTTTAACAGCCATGCTAGTGCTTGCAAAAGAAGAAGATGACGAGAAGTTGTTGCAGATAAAAGATATAGCTCTGATGGGAGATATACCTCAAAACTATCTTGAGCAAATCTTAGTTCTTTTAAAAAAAGCCGCTTTAGTAGAGAGTGTTAGGGGTGCAAATGGTGGCTATAGACTTAGAAAATCTACAAGTGAGATAAGCGTGTTTGAGATACTAAACTCACTAGAGTGTTGTATGATTCAAACAGATAACAAAAGCAACAGCAATATGCTTGAGTCTTTTTGGCAAGATACACAAGAGAAGATTAAAGAGATTTTTTCACTCTCTTTAAAAGAGTTAGAAGAGTTTTTACAAAAAGACTCAGAAAATATTATATACCATATATAAAGAGGCACAAGTGCCGAGAGCCTTGCGCTGAGCAAAACAAAGCGTTAGCGTAGGTAGCGGAATTACTTCCGATACCGTGACAAAATAAAGCAAGAGGCACAAGTGCCGAGAGCCTTGCGCTGAGCAAAACAAAGCGCGCACAACGGAGTACCCTTGGGGTATTAGCGTAGGTAGCGGAATTACTTCCGATACCGTGACAAAATAAATGAAGGTCCCCCTTCATTTTATGAAATAAAATTAAGGAATAAAAATTATGAAAATAGCACAAAATGTTACTGAACTGATTGGAAACACTCCACTTGTGAAGATAAATAGCATCTCAAATGAGACAAACACGACAATACTCGGAAAATGCGAGTTTTTAAATCCTACAAGCTCTGTAAAAGATAGAATTGCTCTTGCGATGATTGATGCGGCTATAGCTGATGGTCTGATAAATAAAGAGACTCTTATCATCGAACCAACAAGTGGAAACACTGGGATTGGGCTTGCAATGGTTTGCGCTTCAAAAGGTTTAAAACTAACCCTTACTATGCCAGAATCTATGAGTTTAGAGAGACGCCAACTACTCACTGCTCTTGGTGCTAACATAGTTTTAACTCCAGCTCCACTTGGAATGAAAGGTGCGATTGATGAGGCTGCTAAGCTAAACGCAGAGGATAAAAATAGTTTTATGCCTCAACAGTTTAACAACCCAGCAAATCCTGCTATACATAAAAGCACTACTGCACAAGAGATACTAAGAGATACAGATGGTAAGATTGACATCTTTATAGCTGCAGTTGGAACTGGTGGCTCTTTAACTGGAGTAGGAGAAGCCCTAAAGGAGTACAACCCTAATATAGAGATTATCGCTGTTGAACCAACAAGTTCGCCTGTTATCTCTGGCGGAAAAGCAGGACCTCACAAGATTCAAGGCATCGGTGCTGGTTTTATCCCAGAAGTCTTAAATACTAAACTCTTCAATGAAGTTATCCAAGTTAGTGATGAAGATGCTTTTGCCTCTTCAAAAGATTTGGCTAAGAGTGATGGGCTTTTAGTTGGCATCTCAGCAGGGGCAAATGCTTATGCCGCAAAACTTGTAGCCAAACGAGAGCAAAACAAGGGTAAAACTATAGTTACTATACTTTGTGATACGGGAGAGAGATACTTAAGTACTGCTCTTTACTCGTAATTGGATGATATTATATGAAAAAAAACAAAGATATTTTTAGACCTTTTGTAGATGCAGATATTAGTTTTAGTGATATTTCTAAGGATATCATCGGAGTAAACAAAGAAAACTACTTTGACTACACAGCTTCAGGACTTGCGTTTAAACCCATAGAAGATAGACTTCAAGAGGTTTTACAAACTTACGCAAACACTCACTCGGAGTTTGCAAGTGATGCTAAGACTACATCTTTTTACTACGATATAGCAAGAGAGAATCTCAAGCGGCATCTAGAGCTTGAGAGTGACTTTGTTCTGCTTCCTTGTGGAAGTGGAGCAACTGGAGCTATAAAGAAGTTTCAAGAGCTTTTAGGCCTCTATATACCACCTGCAACTAGAGCTAGATTTAAGATAGATGTTAAGATGCAAAAACCTCTTATAATCATAGGACCTTTTGAGCATCACTCAAATGAGATAAGCTATAGAGAAGGAGTTTGTGACACACTTAGAGTACCACTAGATAAGACTGGAAATGTGGACTTAGAGTTTTTAGCAGATGCACTAGAGAAGAACAAAACAAGAGAGATAATTGGGGCATTTTCAACCGCTTCAAATGTAACTGGCATCATCCCTCCTTATGAGGAGATTTCAAAACTTCTTAGAAGTTACGGGGCTATTGTAGCCTTTGATAGTGCAGCATCTTCGCCATGTTTGAATGTTGACTCAAAGCTTTTTGATGCTCTATTTTTGTCGCCTCACAAGCTTTTGGGTGGACCTGGAACTTGCGGGCTTTTAGCAATAAGAAGAGGGATTATAAATGAAAAAGAGTCCCCTACTTTTGCAGGTGGAGGAACTGTGGCTTATGTCTCACCTGATGAGCATATATTTAACTCCGACATCGAGATTCGTGAAGATGCAGGAACTCCTGCCATACTTCAGCTCATAAAAGCCTCTTTTGCTTATCAGCTAAGAGGAGAGATAGGGATAAAACGGATTCAAGAGAGAAAGGTTGAACTCTTTAAAATACTAAAAGATTCACTAAAAGATGTAGGGGAACACACTATCTATGGGCAAAATCAAGCTCATAGTAGTGTTGGCATCTTAGCTATAAACTTTCATGGAGTCACACCTTATGAGCTTTGTGAAAAACTCTCTCTAAACTTTGGCATCCAAACAAGAGCAGGATGTAGTTGTGCAGGACCTTATGGACACGATCTCTTTGGCATATCAAAGGTTTTAAACAAAAATGAAAAGCCAAGTTGGCTAAGGATTAGCGTGAACTATACTCATAGTAAAGATAGTATAGAGCATCTAGTAAAAGCCTTGAAGATTTCAGTTAAAGAACTAAAGAATAAATAATTGTTCAAAGCATTCGATTGAACTAGCTTCTAAGAGACTAAGACAATGATTTTATAGTTAACGTTTGCTAAATTTTTATAGCAAACGTGCTTTTTTTGATCACCTTATATATAGACTAAAAATCTAGCTCTAGTTGCATTAGATACATATCCTCGCCATCTAAAACATCAAGATCAGCACTCTGGCATGCAGGACAATAATACTCTATCCCCTCTATAGTTGACTCAGCTTGACAGCTATTACATTTTACGATGATTTGCTGGATATTTATAACAAACTCCGCTTCTTCGCAGAGTGTTTTTTCCTTAAATGTCTCAAATGCAGTTCTTAAAAGTTCAGGTTCAACCCCACTCATCACACCTATTTTTATCACTACTTTAGTTACTTTTTTGGCATTGTTTTTTATTGCATTTTCTTCGCAAGAGTCTAAAAGAGACTGGACTATACTATATTCGTGCATTTATTTTCCTTGATTTTATTTCACACCCTCAAGGGGCGCCCTTTATTTATTTTGTCACGATGTCGGGAGTAATCCCGCCATCTACGCTAATACCCCAAGGGTACTCCGTTGTGCGCGCTAAGATTCCTTCGGCGGGAAGCCCTCGGCACTTGTGCCTCTTCTTACTGATATAAGTCTTTTTGGTGTCTCTAAAGAACACACTTTATATACAAAGTCATATCTTAGTTTATGAAAAGAGCTATCTTTATCCCAAAACTCTGGATGCATGATTTTTAACTCTTCTTCTTTTTTTAGCTCCATAAGATAGCTGTTGTCAAGCAAATAGTCCTCTTTCTCATATAAAAAATCACTATAAATTTCTTCATCTGCGCATTGTTTTTGAGCAAATGCATCTAAAGATTCAAAATAACCATCACCTTCAAAAACTTCATCTATCATGCCAATCCCAAATGCACTATTTGCGCTTATGGGCAAGCACTCATTTAGAAGTTCTTGGGCTTTTTCTTCGCCAACTCTCTTTGGCAAGGTAAAAGTATGATATTCACTTCCACTAAGCCCCAAAGTTTTATAGTGAGGGTTTAAGACAACACCATCTTTTGCCACAACTGCGTCACAAGCAAGTGCCAAAAAAACTCCACCAGCTCCTGCATTTTTATGTAGAGATGCAACAGTTATAACATCGTCTGCCGTAAGTACCGATTTTACCAAATCGTTCATAGCGTTTATATTGCTCCAACCGTCTTCGCCCTGCTTTTTTGAATCTTCTAAAATGTTTAGATGGATGCCATTACTAAAAAAATCCTCTCCACCCATCAAAACAATAACTTTACAGCTCTCTTTTAAGTAGTCAAATGCATATTTTAGCCTTATGCACTGTTCAGAATGCATCGCACCGTTGTGAAAATTAAAGTAGAGATATCCAACCTCGCCGACAATCTTAGAGCTTATCTCATGAAAGGTTTTCTCTCCAAGCTTGCTTATTAAAGGAATGCGTATCTCTTTAACACCTCTTATCTTCTCTTTTAAAACATAAGTCGAGGGAAGTTTAAAGCTACCTATCTCTTGGAGATGACTTATCCACAAAGCACCATCA
>JAVEST010000149.1:0-4187 GCA_034006465.1 Sulfurimonas sp.
AGTACCTCTCTCTCAAGCGCCCCAACTGCAAGTCTTATGCCTATCTCTCGCGTTCTCTCTGTAACAGAGACTAGCATAATGTTCATGATGCCAATACCCCCAACCAAAAGACTAATGGCAGCTACAGCTCCAAGCAAAATGGTAAGTAGTTTCGTGGTCGAGGAGAGAGTTTGTACCATCTCCCGCATATCGTGGACATTAAAATCATCTTCTTGCCCAATCTGAATCTTTCGTCGCTCTTGCAAAATCGAGATTAAGGATGTTTTTACTCCCTCTATAGTTGAAGTGCTTTTTGCTGAAATCATAATCCTTGATATCTCTTGATTTCCACTTATGCGCCTTTGAAACATCCTTATAGGTGTTACGATAACAGCATCTTGATCCATCCCAAACATCGCCGCACCTTTAGACTCTAAGAGTCCAACAACCTCGCATGAAATAGTCTCAAGCCTTATAAGCTCCCCTACAGGATCAAGTGTTCCAAAAAGCTCTTTTCTAACCGTCTCGCCAATTACACAGACTGTTTTTCCACCTTGAAGCTCTGATGGTAAAAAGTCTCTACCAGATGCAAAAACCCAGTCTTTGACTATAAAGTAGTCATTGTTAGTTCCCTCAACAGTTGTTGCATAGTTTTTGTTTGCATACACAGCTTGCATCTGCCTTGAGCTAACAGGAGCTACACCGCGGACATTGATAATCTCTTTTTTAAGTGCATCTATATCGCCGTGGGTAAATCTCCTAGATGTGGAGTTCATGGTTGGAGGGCCTTGTCTTTGCTGTCCTGGCAAAACCATAAGCATATTTGTTCCAAGTTTAGAGATGCTTTGAGTTACATAGGCTGTTGTGGCATCTCCTAGCATTATCATCGCAATAACAGAAGCTATCCCTATAACAATTCCTAGTATTGTTAATGCTGAGCGCATAACACTTCTGCGGATTTCACGAAGGGCGAGTAAAAAAGCATTCCAAATCATAAAACTTCTTCCGACTCTTCTATATACTCTATAGCGCCATCTCTAAAGTGAACTTTTCTTGAAGCATACTCTGCCATCTCAAGCTCATGCGTTACCATAAGTATGGTGATTTTCTTATCGCGGTTAAAAGATTGCAAAAGCTCCATTATTTCTATACTTTTTGCGGTGTCTAGGTTACCTGTTGGCTCATCTGCTAGTAAAATAAGCGGGTTTGTAGCAATAGCACGAGCAATAGCGACACGCTGTTGCTGTCCACCTGAGAGTTCACCCGGTGTATGATGTGCCACCTTTTCTAAGCCAACACTCCTTAGGGCTTCCATAGCCATCTCATGTCTCTCTTGTGCATTATAACCACGATACAAAAGTGGAAGTTCAACATTTTCTATAGCTGTTGTTTTTCCAAGCAGGTTAAAACCTTGAAATATAAATCCGATGTAGTTTCTTCTAAGAAGTGCACGCTGATCTCGCGAGAGATTCTCAGTATCGACTCCTTCAAAGAAGTACTTTCCACCACTTAGCGTATCAAGACAACCTATCATGTTCATAGCAGTTGATTTTCCAGAGCCACTAGGCCCCATAATGGCTAAAAATTCCCCTCGTTTGACTTTTAAATCAACACCTCGCATCGCATAAGTTTTTGCCTCATTTTCGCCATATGTTTTGGTAGCTCCTCGTAACTCTATGATGTACTCTTTCATGGTGTTTTTATTCCGATTAGGACAAGGTCATTTTTGCTAAGCTCTGATTGTTTTATAACAGTTAAGCTTCCATTGGTTTTTCCTATCTCAACCTCAACCTTAACAGGTTTGTTGTCTCGTAAAACCCACACATGATGTTTTGAAGCATCTCTTTTGATTTTGGCATGTTTAGAACTACTCTTCTCTTCTAGTGGCGGAGTGAAGCGAAGTGCGGCGTTTGGTAAAACTACTACATCTTCTAAAACATCTGTAATAATCTGCGCCGTAACAGTCATGCCCGGTCTTAACAAAAGTTCAGAATTATCCACATTTACAACAGCATCATAAGTCACTACACCATTTACTATTTGAGAGTTAAGGCGTAACTGTGTGAGCGTTCCCTCAAAAACTCTATCTGGATAAGCATCTACATTAAAGTTTACTTTTTGTTGCTCTTTTACATCTGCGATATCTGCTTCATCAACACTCACAATCACTTTCATCTTAGTCAAATCTTCTGCCATTTTAAAGAGTACTGGTATAGTCATAGTAGCGGCAACACTCTGACCTGGTTCGATTTTTCTGTTTAAGACTACACCGTTTATAGGAGATACTATGGCTGCTTTTTTAAGGTCATCTTGTGCGGCTTTAAGTTCGGCACTTGCTTGATCTCGCCCAGCTTTTGCAGCCTCTAGTGAAGCTTTTGTGAGCTCATAAGTAGTAAATGACGAGTCAACTTCTTGCTTTGATGGGTAGTTTCCATTTGTCGCCTCAACCATTTTTTCTACTCGAATCCACTCTTTTTTTGCTTTATTTAGCGAAGCTGTTGCCTCGGCGATATTTGCTTGATGCTTTGTGAGTGCGGCTTGGTAACTTGTAACTTTTGAAGATAGTTTTACCGTATCAAGGCGCGCCATAAGCTGTCCTTTTTTAACTATCTCATTATAATCAACCAAGACCTCGCTTATGGTTCCAGAGACTTCTATACCTACATCAACTGTGTTTGTTGGTTCCATATTGCCAGTTGCAGATACTGTTGTAGTGATGGTTTTTTTCTCTAAAGTAGTTGTTTGATAGTCTAGCTCTTTCTCTTTTGCCCCATATGTAAGATACCAAAAAACAGCTCCTGCAATAAGAAGTAAAAAGAGAAAAATCCATATATATTTTTTAAAGCCACTCTTTTTGTTTTTATCAATTCTTAGAGTCTCTTCTATTGTTTTGTTATTGTCCATCATCATTCCTCTTTAGTGCAAAGTGAAGCTTTGCTAGCTCAATCTGTATGTTTATCTCACTTAGTTTTATGTTTAGCTCTTCGATTGATCTTGTATTTTTGATAATCTCTAAGTCATACCCTGTCTTCTCGCCTGTATTTACCCCTGCTTCTATAGCTTCTATAAGTTCATCATACAGAGAAAGATTTTTTGCAGTTATCTCATTATAGCTACGATAACTCTCTATAAGCTCTACTGACTGTGCATAAGAGGCTTTTATGCTTCTATATGTGTCTGCAACTTGGGCAGCTTGTTTTAAGTAGTTTGCTTTTGCTTCTTGTGTGGTAGCACTTGCATTGTAGGCAAAAGGCATATTTAGCATGATTTTTGCGCCATAGTAATCGCCATCATATCTGTTTTCATACTTTTTTGAGTCATACTCTTGATAGCCAACATTGGCATTTAGTGAGATACTAGGCAGATAGTTGCTCTTTGAGATGCCATAAAGAGACTCATAACTTTTTGTTTGTAAGCGGAGGAAGTTTAGATTTAAGTTATGTTCAAGATAAGCATCTCTTTGTATAAGAGTAAATGTTGGAAGCAAAAATAGTGCTGGGTCTATATCACTAAGCTTTAAGACCTCTCCTCTTAGCTGTGCGAGCATATACTTATGCGTGACTAGATTTTTAAGCTCACTACTTTGTGCCATAAGCGCGTTGTTTAGCTCTGTAATATCAGCCTTACCTACATCATAGAGTTGTCTTTTTATAAAGATCTCAATCTCTTTGTTTTTAAGTATCAGCTGGCTCTGCTCTTTTTGATAGAGTGTTTTTTTGTAGTTTAAGAGTGCACTAAAGAGCACTTCATTTATAGATGCTATCTCTTTAGTAAGTGCTACCTCATCTACTCTTTTTTTAGCATCTGCATACTCTATCTGGTATGTTATGCCCCCTGAGCGAAAGATATCTTGAGAGATGGATGCTGAGATATTTGCAGTTGTGCCATAATCTCCACTATAAGCTTTGTCATACCCATAAGATGCCCCTAAGTTTAGAGGTGCTATCCAGTTGTATCTTAGCTTTTCATACTCTGACTCATATCTATTTTGCTCTTGGAGCAAAAGATTTTGCTTCTCTTGTGAGAGCAAATCTCTATCATTTGCACTAAGCGTTGTAAAAATTAAAAGATGAAATATTATAAAATAAACAACACTATTTTTCATTTTTGTCCTTAAACTTTTTAAAATCATATATTTAATTATCTTGATCTACTAAAACCCCATAAGATGCTGGTTGTCTATCTCTTAGAAGTCCCCAGTACTCTCT
>JAVEST010000121.1:0-5656 GCA_034006465.1 Sulfurimonas sp.
GGAGGCTTGGGAAGAAATGAAATTTTTATAACTGTTTGCCTATGCCTTTTGTTAGGTTTAACATAAATGCTAAGCCTTTTCTTGTCTCTTCATCTTTCATTAGCTTTAAGATGCCAAAGAGTGATGGCACTTCGTTTTTTGCTGTCTCTCTTTTTGCATAGCGAACTGCATTTTCTGTGATAAATCCCGCTGTTGCAAGGTTATCAACTGTGTGAATCATCTTCTCAACCATCGGCTGTGTTGTCATCTCTATGTTGTCTGAAATAACTGCCATAAGATCTATAAGATTATCTATGCGTCCTGTTTGGATTAGCATCGTCATCTTTGCTTCTAGTTCTTGCATCTCTTTTGTTTTTAGTACTTCTACTTTTTCACTCATAATTTTCTCCTATACCATTCCACGAGCTGCTGCCCAGTAGATGCCTTTATTAAAGCCTTTTCTTACAAAGCTACCTAGTTTGCTACAAGGTGTTGGCGCAACATCTTTATCATAGTTATACCAAAGTGGCATCCCACAAGAAAGCCCCATTTGAGCTATGGCAATTACTAAGCCATCATAGCTCTCACTCGTGTATCCATGTCTAAGTTCAGATGCGATGTTATCTGCTACAACATCTGTTTGGTTGTGAACTGTTCCACCAGCTTTAGAGACTGGCAAATCAACTGTATCACCTAGAGTGTAAACATTTTTTAAACCCTTTACCTTTAGAGTTTGCTTATCTGTTGGAAGCCAACCCTCATCGTCTAGTGCTTGCGAGATTCCTGACTCTCTTATAAACTTTGTAGCTATAAAAGGCGGTGTTGACATTAGTATGTCAAACTCTATCTCTTCACCCTCTGCTGAGATGGCTATTTTCTTCTTTGCATCTACACTGCTTAGTGTAAAACCTGTTTGATGCTTAACGCCCAAGCTATCAAAGATAGAAGGCAGAACATTTGAAGTAGGTGCTTGCATAAAAAGCCCGTTGGTTACGGATTGTGCTACAGTTGGATATGTATAGACTATCTCTATATCATCCCTAACACCTCTCTCTGTCAAGAAATCGTGCAGCATCATAGTTGTCTCAACTGGTGCGATACCACACTGATGTGGAATATTTGGAGTTTTTGGAAAGTTTACAGTAACAAGGATTCTTCCCTTTTTGATGTCGTGAAACTTCTTTGCTAGCTTTGTAGCGCCCTCATAAGTGTAAAACCAGTCTCCAGCTTCACTAAGTCCAGGGATTCTGTCTGGTGCTACCTCACAACCTGTTGCTAGAACTAAAAAATCATAATCATACTTTTTACCACTTTTTGTTTTAACAAAGTTGCTGTTTGTATTTATCTCTGTGGCTTTTTCTACCTCAAAATTTATCTCACTCATAAGAAGAGCGCGCTGATCTCTTACAAACTCATATCCTTCTGATTTACCAAAAGCAACATACATAGCTCCTGGTTTGTAGTAGTGATATTTAGAGTCGGAGATTAGCATAATCTCAACCTCATCTCTATCTATCTCTGGCATAAGTTTTTTTGCAAGATTGTTTGCGGTCATAGTTCCAGCGGTTCCACCACCAACTATAAGAATCTTTTTTTTCATACTCTGTCTCCTTATTTTAGCTATGAATAATGCTAACTTAAAATAAGAAGATTGGCATAAAAAGTGTATAAGGTTTGTATAAGATTTTAGCTATATTATCCTGTATCCTAAGCCTTTGATATTTTCTATAACACCTTGATATAGCTTTTTACGAACACCAGAAACTACCATTCTAATGGCATCAGCACTAGCACTCTCATCCCAGATGCTATGTTCTATCTGCTCTATACTAACTACAGACTTTCTGTTTTTTAGTAAAAGCTCAAGGAGCAAAACCTCCTTTTTTGTTAGTTGTATAGACTCATCATCTTTTTTAACTAGCTTTTGTTTGTAGTCATAGATGTATCCACCACCCAAAGATGCAACTTTCTTACTTGCATCTCCTTTTGTAACATTAGATGCTATGGCTACTAAAAACTCATCTATATCTATGGGTTTTTTAAGATACAAATCAACATCAGACTCCACAGCTCTGTTTATGTACTCTGGAGTGTTATAAGCAGTCATCACAACTCTTTTTGTTTTTGGACTTATAAGTGCTATTTTTTGTAGTAGATGCAAACCATCTACTTGTGGCATCTCTATATCTGAGATAACTACATCAGTTGGGTTTTGTTTAAAAAGTTCTAGTGCCTCCATAGCATCTTTTGCAACCATTACCTCTTTGAAGTAGATGGACAAAACACGACTAAGCCACTTTAGAGTACTCTCATCATCTTCTGCAATCAAAAGCGTAAGCGGTTGCAATCTTTTATGAATGGCTTGCATCTTCATAATCCTTTTTTAACATGATAGTAAATTTTGCACCATCTTTAGTGTTTTGCACTCTTAAGATGCCGTTCATGTGACTCTCTATAATTACCTTTGACATATAGAGCCCTATTCCACTTCCTTTGTCTTTTGTTGTAAAGTATGGATTAAATATTTTTGGCATATCCTCTTTTGAGATGCCACCGCCATTATCAACTATCTCTATATGAAGATTGTTTTTGGCTCGTTTTATAATTATCTCTATCTTTGCATTTTGCACACTTCTTGAGACTATAGCCATCATTGAGTTATGAATCATGTTTAGTATCACTTGTCTAAACTCATTTGCAAAGCCTAAAACACTCAAGTCTAAGCTCTCATCTTTTGTTATTTTTATCGTAATATTGTAGTTTTTTAGTTGTATATCTATAAGTCTTATGGCATCTTCAATGCTTTTTAAAACATTAAAACTCTCTTTTTGCTTAGATATCCTAAAAAACATACTAAAATCATCGATGGTTTGAGACATGTAGTTTAGCTTTTGCATCATCTCTGCTTCTATCTCTTTTAAAAACGTAGCGTCTATGTTTTTTTGGCTTGAGATATGTCTAAGCCCTTGGACTATGATGCCAAGGCTATTTAGTGGTTGTCTCCACTGATGCGCTATGGAGTCTATCATCTCACCCATAGCAGCTAATCTTGATTGATGGCACATTATCTCATGCTGTTGTGACCTTTTTGCAACCTCTATCTCAACTTGTTTTTTGAGTTTGTCTTGGTACATTATATCTTCTGTAATGTCTGAAGTTATCATGATAATCTCATCCCTACTCTCTAGATAAGCCAAAGACATACTAGCGTTTAAATGGACTCCAGACTTTGTCACACAAACCTTTTTAAACTTCTCAAAACTTCCAAACTCTATGGCTTTTTCAACCGCAGTCTTTGATGGAGTGGCATATTCGGCAGATGAGAGAGAGATGCAAGATTCGCTATAGAGCTCCTCCATAGTGTACTCCATCATGTTTTGAAAAAACTGGTTTGCATACAAAAACATTCCATCTCTATCTAAGATAGATATACCATTTGCCGCAAGGTCAAAAACCGCTTGAAGCTCCTCTTTTTTAGAAGTAAGCTCACCCAAACTCTGCTTTAGTTTTGACTCAACTTCAAAGTAAGGAGTAATATCATAAAAGTAAAAAACATCTCGTTTAAAGTAGACTTCATACTCACGCTCATTCCAGCTGATGATGCTACTCTTAGATTTTTTTTTCTTAAGTTTTTTTAGCTTCTTATAAGCCTTAGCATCAAAGATATCTTTTAATCTTTGGTGCCTTAATTTTTTTAAGCTTTTTTTGCCACCATAAACACCAACAACCGCCTTACCATCAGTCTCAAGGACAATGGATTTTGGCATATTTTTTAAAATATCTGATTTTTTTCTCATAAGGCATCATAACTACAACTAGTTTAAAATAGTAAATTTTTAAAAGCTATCCATTTTTTTCTCACTCCAATGCTCTGCGTTGGAGTTTATATATGCATTCCCACACAGAGAGACCGTGAAAGAACTTTTCTAGTTCCCAAGTTTCACTTGGGAATTCATACTCTAATTTCTATTGTTATTGATATACACACTCCCAAGTGAAACTTGAGAGCGAGGGAAGGCTAGGCATCTTTTAATGAAAGAAAATGCTCCATTTCACGAGCTCTTAATATCCGTATCATATTTGTTGATCCCTCAACACCTATTGGATCACCTGCTGTTAATATATAACTCTTATCAAGATGAAGCACTTTTCTATCAAAGCCTAGTACCATAAGCTCACGAAGCATATGATCTAGCGAATCTTCTTTAACTAAAAATGCGGGAACAATACCCCAACAGATAGTTAAAAATCTTGATACTTTTATGTCGTGTGTTACACCATAAATATCCCTACGAGGACGATATCTTGCTATTTTTTTAGCAGATGTACCCGAAGCCGTAAGTGCAATAATCCCCCATGCGCCCACATCTTCACATAGTCTTGCTGCTGCTTGGTTTACACTATCTGCTGCATCTATAACTTTAAATTTTGAAAATTCATTAAAAGGGTAAATTTTTTCTGCTCCTTTAATCGCCTCAACCATAGTCTTTACGGCTAGAACAGGGTTATGCCCCATCGCACTCTCTTCTGAGAGCATTACTGCATCAGTACCATCTAAAACAGCATTGGCTATATCGCTAATCTCCGCACGAGTTGCTCTATCTTTTTCTGTCATAGAGAGCAGCATCTGTGTTGCAGTTATAACAGGTTTTGCTACCTCATTTGCTTTTCTTATAAGCATTTTTTGCAAACTTGGCACTTCATAAAAAGGTACCTCTATACCCAAATCTCCACGAGCAACCATAATGCCATCACTTGCCTTTATAATGGCATCAATATCCTCAATCGCATCAAACTTCTCTATCTTTGCAAAGAGCTGTGCTCTGCCACCATACTCTTTGACTATCTCTCTTGCTTGAATCATATCTGAAGCATTTTGAACAAAAGAGATTGCCATAAAATCGACATCATTTTGAACGCCCCAGAGCATATCTTTTTTATCTTTTTTGGTAATTATCTCAATACTTAGGCGAGTATTTGGAAAATTCACACCCTTTCTTGAAGAGAGCATTCCACTATTTTCTACAATGACTTTTACGCTAAGAGCAGAAGCTTCTATGACTTTAGTGCGAATCATCCCATCATAAAGATATATATAATCACCTATGCTCAACTGCTTTAAAACAGCTGGTTTGTTGATACAAGTGCGGTAACTGTTTTCACTTAGTTGCACGCCTACTATCTCCTGCGCAACAAACTCCACAGTATCATTTTCTTGAAGTTTAAAAGGCTCATCAATCATACCCACACGAATCTTTGGCCCACTTATATCTTGCAGCACACCCGTTAAGAACCCAGTATTTTTTTCAGCTTGACGAATCCTCTGCAAAACCTCATAGTGATACTCATGCGTACCATGTGAAAAATTTAGACGAAAAACATTAACACCCGCTAAGATAAGTGCTTGTATGGTCTCAAGCGAGTCAGATGCTGGTCCAACAGTAGCTATAATTTTAGTTCTTTTTTTCATGTTTGACCTCTAAAATATTGTAATTATGAGTGATAATAGCATATTATTACGAAAGTAAGGATATTGAATTTTGTAAGTGAAAGGATTTAGTTAGTATGTTTAGAAAATCTATACTCTGTTTGTCAGATATAGAGTTTTCTAAACTCTGTGTAAAATGTAGAATCTCTCTTTAATAAATCAGTGCAGAAAGTTTACCATATAATTCTT
>JAVEST010000122.1:0-5610 GCA_034006465.1 Sulfurimonas sp.
TACTAATCTACTAAAATAACATCCAAATTTAATACTAGGATATATTTATGCAAAAGATAACTAAGATTTTAGTAGCTAATAGAGGGGAGATTGCCCTAAGAATTATAAGAGCGTGCAAAGAGCTTGAAATAAAATCAGTAGTTGTTTTTTCAGAGGTCGATGTCAATGGAATCTGGGTTGCAAGAGCTGATGAGAGCTACCCAATAGTTGGAAATGCAATAGATGCATATCTCAAGTATGACAAAATAATCGATATAGCAAAAAGAACAAAGTGTGATGCCATACATCCTGGTTATGGTTTTTTATCAGAAAATGCAGAGTTTGCTCAAGCGTGCGAAGATAATGGTTTGATTTTTATAGGGCCAAAGCCACATCATATAGAACTCTTTGGAGATAAAATGGCTTCAAAAGTCGCTATGAAAAAGATAGGAGTTCCTGTTTTAGAGGGAACGAGTTCTCCTATCATAGATGAAGAAGAAGGGAGAAGAATCGCCCTAGAGATAGGTTATCCCATCATAATAAAAGCAGCCTTTGGTGGTGGTGGAAGAGGTATGAGGATTGTTCATTTTGCTGATGATTTTTCTAAAATGTTTGCTTCTGCTACAAATGAATCTATAAAGTATTTTGGCAAAGGAGATGTTTTTATAGAAAAATATATAGAAAATCCTAGACATATTGAGATTCAAATCATTGCTGATAAATATGCAAATGTGCTCCATTTAGGTGAGCGAGATTGCTCAATTCAGAGGCGACATCAAAAAGTAATAGAGATAACCCCATCACCGCTTTTAAATGATGAAGTAAGACAAAAACTTTGCACTATCTCTGTAAAAGCTATGAAAAAGCTCGGATATGAGAGTGTTGGGACAGTTGAATTTTTAGTTGATGAGAAGGATAATATATACTTTATAGAGATGAATACCAGAGTTCAAGTAGAACACCCTGTAACTGAGGTAGTAACGGGGGTTGATATTATCCAAAGGATGATAGAGATAGCAGCTGGAGATATACTAAAATATAAACAAAGCGAGATACAATTTAGAGGATATGCTATAGAGTTTAGAATCAACTCAGAAGACCCGCAAAACAACTTTATGCCCACAGCTGGAGTAGTAAAAAAGTATCTTACACCTGGTGGACCTGGAGTAAGGCTTGATAGTAGCCTATATAGCGGATATGAAACGCCAACTTGTTATGACTCTATGCTTGGGAAGTTGATTGTGTGGGCACTTGATTGGAATGGAGCAGTTGCTAAGGCTAGACGAGCATTGGATGAGTTTCATATAGAGGGATTTAAAACAAATATAGCACTTCATAGAGAGATAGTAAGGGATGAGGGTTTTAAAAAAGGAAAATTTGATACTGGATATCTAGATGCAAATATGACTAAGTTTAATCTAGATGCACAAAGTTCAATTGCTTATGAAGAAGAAAAGACTTTAAAATTAGCAGATAGTATTAAGCAAATAAAAGGAAATATCTTAGTGAGACTTGAAAATGATTTTATACTTTACTAAGAAGAGAGTTATGATAGAGTTTCATTTACTATATATCTAGGAGAGTGCTGTGAGAGTTTTAATAGTAGATGATGAAGAGTTAGCAAGACTTAGACTAAAGAGGATGCTTAGTACTTTAGAAGTCAGCCAAGTTGATGAAGCTTGTGATGCAGATGCTGCTATAGAGCTGATGAAAAGCTCAAAGTATGATGTAGTCTTTTTAGATATAAATATGCCACAAGTAAGCGGTTTAGAACTCGCTTATGAGATCCGCTATCTTGATGAAAATATCTCTATAATCTTTCAAACTGCTTATGAGCAACACGCTCTAAAAGCTTTTGATATAGGTGCAGTTGGCTACCTTGTAAAGCCTTATAGCCTAGATCAGGTAAAAGAGTCTCTGGGTCGGGTTAAGATGCAAGATGCTACTAAGGGTGATATGAGAGTTTTAAGCAAAAATGCAGACACCTACCTACTTTTAAAACCAGAAGAGATTTTTTATGTAAAGGCTGATCTCTCAGAGGTTATGCTAAGGAGTGCAAAGGGTTTTTCATACTATGCTCAAAAGATTTCAGACTTAGAGTTAAAACTAAAAATGCACAATTTTGTACGCATCCACCGCTCTTATCTTATAAATATAGATGAGATAAAAGAGATACAAACCATAGAGCAGAGCAAGCTAAGGTTTTCATTTAAAAACTGCTCTGACACCATAGACTCAAGTAAAGATGGAGCAAAAGCTTTTAGAGATAGATATAGCAACTAGTGATTTATAAGGGGGTGACATTCAGTCGCTTATTAATCATTTTTTTGTATAATCGCCACAATTTAATAAAAGGACACCACACCCATGGAAATTATAGGTCAATTATTACCGTTTGCATTTTTAATCGCAATCATGTATTTTGTAATCATCCGCCCACAACAAAAAGAGGCAAAAGCTAGAAAAGAGATGATAGAAGCTCTACAAAAAGGCGATAAAGTCGTTACAAATGGTGGCTTCATTGTAGTTATTCATAAAGTTGAAGAGAAGTTTTTAAGTATAAAAATGAATGATGATGTAATAGCTAAAATATCAAGAGATGCAATCGCAAGAAAGTATGAGGATGAAGCTTAATTACCGCACAGTAATCTTTGCTATTGCAATAGTATTTGGGCTCTTCTTCTCAGCTCCTTCACTCTTACAACTCAAAGATGGAAAAAAAATAACGCTAGGACTAGACTTACAAGGTGGCTTGCATCTTCTTTTGGGTGTTAAGACCGAAGAGGCTACAAAGTCTCGTGTAAAATCCATAGCGGCTAGTATAAAACACTACACCGAAAGAGAAGATATCTTAGTTGATGCTCTTACTTTTGATGAGTCATCTATATCATTTTCACTTCTTGATCCTGATGATGTAAAGCGTGTGAAAAACTATTTAAAAGATACGATAGGGATTAGTATAGATGTAAATGGTGAATCTTTTTTACTCGAACTTACTCCTGAAGAAGTCGTAAGGACGCAAAAGCAAGCAGTTGATCAAGCTATAGAGACTATAAGAAACAGACTAGACCAGTTTGGTTTGGCTGAGCCTGAAGTTGCTCGTCAAGGTGATGATAAAATCCTAGTCCAATTAGCTGGTATCAAAACGCAAGAGGATGAGCAAAGAGCAAGAGAGCTTATCTCTCGTGCTGCGAAACTTGAACTTATGGCAGTTGATGAAGATAGAGCTGCTAGAGTTCAAAACATGAGTTACGCAGATGCAGCGGCTTATGGGGATATCATTTTAGATGATGTTAAAAATCCTGCGATAAAGTATCTTGTTCGTGAGATTCCTATCCTTGATGGAGGGATGCTAACAGATGCTTCTATGGGGTTTGATCAAAACAACAGACCACTTATAAACTTCAAGCTAAATGCTGAGGGTGCTGAGATATTTGGAGACTTTACTGGTAAAAATGTTGGAAAAAGACTAGCTGTAGTTTTAGATGGCAAGGTTTACTCTGCTCCAAACATAAATGAGCGTATCGGTGGAGGTTCAGGGCAGATTTCAGGAAGCTATACTGTTGAAGAGGCAAAAGATTTGGCTATCGCTCTTCGCTCAGGTGCACTTTTAGCTCCTATATATGTAATGGAGAAACGCTCTGTTGGTCCTAGTTTGGGAGCTGATAGTATAAAAGCGAGTATGATAGCTCTTATAGGTGGTTTTGGCTTAGTCGTATTATTTATGATGTTTTATTACAGAGCTGCTGGTGTTGTTGCAAATATAGCGCTTGTTGCTAACTTGTTTATCATACTAGCTGTAATGAGTCTCTTTGGAGCAACTTTGACTCTTCCTGGGATGGCTGGAATCGTTCTAACTGTCGGTATGGCAGTTGATGCCAATGTTATCATCTCAGAGAGAATCAGAGAGCTTTTGCATGAGGGCAAATCTGTGCATAAAGCCATAGAAGAGGGTTACTCAAATGCCATCAGGGCTATCCTTGATGCCAATATCACCACGCTTATTGCAGCAGTTGTTCTTTATGCTTATGGAACTGGTGCTATAAAAGGTTTTGCTGTAACTATTAGTATCGGAATTTTAGCATCTATGCTAACTGCAATTTTGGGTACTCATGGTATATACCAACTCTTAGAAGCTAGGATACAAAAAAGTAAAAACAACCTATTTTGGTTTGGAATAAGGGAGTCAAAATGACTCTAGTTAGGAAGATATATGGAATTTTTTAAATATACAAGACCCTTTAACTTTATGGGTAAGTCAAAGCTAGCTTTGGCTATATCTATCTTTATGCTCATAGCATCTATAGTAACTCTTTCGACAAAAGGGCTTAACTACGGTATTGACTTTGCTGGTGGAACTATAATTCAAGTAAAATACAATGTAGATGCTCCCATAGATGAGATGCGAGAAAAACTAAAGTCAAATGAACTCTTCGATGGTGCATCTATAACAAAGTTTGGTACAGCAGATGAGGTAGTTATCCGCATGAAAACTGCAACAAGTAGCATCTCTGTAGATATTGGAGATGTGGCTCGTGAGGCTTTAGAGGGAACTGGTGAGTATGAGATAAGAAGAGTAGATATAGTTGGACCAAAAGTTGGTAACGAGCTAAAAGAAAAAGGAATAATGTCTTTAGTTCTTGCTACAATTGGGATATTAATCTATGTAGCTTTTAGATTTGAGTGGCGTTTTGCTGTTGCATCTATTATTGCTCTTGTTCATGATATCACTATAGCAATGGGAGCTATCGCACTAGTAGGTTTAGATGTAAATCTTGATGTATTAGCTGCACTTTTAACCATACTAGGTTACTCTCTAAACGATACCATCATTATCTTTGACCGTATTCGTGAAAATATAACAGATAGTAAAAACACACAACTAAGTGAAGTGATAGATGAGTCTATCACCAAAACGCTCTCAAGAACGACTCTGACATCGCTTACAACTTTCTTGGTGGTTTTTATGCTCTTTATGTTTGGTGGAGAGATTATTCACGCCTTTGCATTTACTCTTTTAGTGGGCATTATAGTTGGAACTTACTCTTCTATATTTATGGCATCACCTATGCTTTTATGGTTTGGCTTTGATGTAAGAGCTTACCATGTAAAACTAGCAGATAAGGCAAAAAGAGAACTAGAAAAACAACAAATGCGTGATCAGTTTGAATCTGGAGTGATGTAAAACTCTTTTTAAACTTTAGCTTGAGCCTATCTAACAAAGCTCAAGCAACCCTTCATCATCTACCATTCAGTAACCACTTAAGATTTTTTTTGTATAATCACTCAATTTTAGCTTTAAGAATTTAGGAACTAGACAAGTTTGTGGTTTAATCGCTTTAAAACCAAAAGAGGCACAAGTGCCGAGCAAAACTCAGCGTAGTAAAACGGACTTGTTCGTTTTGCGTGATAAAATAGATGAAGGGTTTCCTTCATTTTACAAAGTAAAATAAAAGAAGAGCAACAAGGTTGCGAGAGCCTTGCGCTGAGCAAAACTCAGCGTTAGCGTAGTAAAACGGACTTGTTCGTTTTGCGTGATAAAATAGATGAAGGGTTTCCTTCATTTTACAAAGTAAAATAAAAGAAGAGCAACAAGGTTGCGAGAGCCTTGCGCTGAGCAAAACTCAGCGT
>JAVEST010000124.1:0-5401 GCA_034006465.1 Sulfurimonas sp.
CTTAGTTTTCAATGATCTCAAACAATTTCAAAAGCTTCAACTCGAAGTCTCTCTAGGCCTTTTAAACAAGGTCTCTCTGTTTGTGGATGGGAATTATAGGGGGATATAGCTTAAATGTTTCTTAAAGAGTCAGAGAGTTTAAAAGAAATTATCCTGATGTTTATTTTCATTTGATTTTATCAAATTTTTTATATTTTTCCTTACATATATAAGGGATTTAAAAATGCTGTTGCTATGCATTAACTCTTTATATATAAAATTCTCATCAAACTATATTATGAGGAAAATTATTATGGGACTATATGATCGCGATTACGCTAGAGGTAACTCTTTTTCTTACGAGAGTGCCACTCGCAGTGATTCTCAAATCATCTCTTTTGTTAAAGAAACATATAAGCTATTTGCAGCATCTATGATGGCTGGTGCAGTTGGCGCTTATGTTGGTGTTCCACTAGCTGGAACTATTGCGGCTTGGTTTATGCCTCTATTTATTTTAGAGATTGGACTTCTTATCGGACTACATTTTGTAAAGCATAAGCCTGGGATAAACCTAATGGTAATGTTTGGATTTGTCTTTATGACGGGTCTTATGTTAGCACCTCTGCTTTCACAAACACTTGGAATGAGTGGTGGTGGGACAATTATTGGTAATGCTTTTGCTATGACTGCTGTTGTTTTTGGAGCTATGAGCTTTTACGCTATTAAGACTACAAAAGATTTTACAAGTTATGGCAAGCCATTGATGATTGCTCTTTTTGTTGTTATTGGATTTTCTATTGTAAACCTATTTTTAGGTAACCCAATGTTAAGTGTTATCATCTCTGGTGCTGTTGTGTTTTTGTTTAGCATCTTAGTTGTATATGACACTCAAAATATTATGAATGGCTCATATGAAACTCCTATTGATGGAGCTATTGCACTATACTTAGACTTTCTAAACATCTTTACTGCACTACTTCATCTCTTTGGCATCTTTGGTAGAGATGACTAAAGAATCTCTCTCACCCGAACTCTTTCGGGTGTGTGATGCAAATCTTAACCGCCTCAAAGAAGGCATACGAGTTGTTGAAGATATCATGCGATATCGAGATAACAACAAAGAACTCTCCCTAAAACTAAAACAACTTCGTCATCTTGCTCGTATAGATGAGATAGATAAACTTCTACTTCACAGAGATAGCATCAAAGATGTACTTCGTCCAACTACTAAGAGCGAGCTAAATCGTACAGATATTAAAAGTATTATTATTGCAAACTTTAAAAGAGCAGAGGAGTCATCAAGAGTCCTAGAAGAGCTTTTTAAACTCTACGATGCAAAGCTTAGTGAAGATTTCAAACACATAAGATATGAGCTTTATAATCTAGAAAAAGAGATAGTTCTACAAGAGAAGTAAACTATCTGTATAAAAAAACCACTTCAAACTCTAAGTAGTTTAGTGGGTACTCTTGCATAAGTTTTTTTGTCTCTTTATAACTTAACACTTTTCTAGATGCACTCACACCACTTTTTTTTATGTACTTAAACATATCTCTTGTAGATTCAAACTCTAACTTATACTGGGCCACTTCCATCTGTGCATCTAAGTGTTTTTTTTGAATTCTCTCTATCTCATCTACACTTCTAAGTATTGAACTTAGATTTGCCGTTTTGTTTAGTGTTTTAAATGTGTTTGAACTAAAGATAGCTAAAGAGACTCTAGCACCAAGCTTGTTTATCTCACAAAAAAGCCTCTCTAAATCATCTGCCCACTGAAGAGCTGATGCTGAAAATATGTGTTCATAATTTTTTTCTAGTCTATCTTGAAATAGAGTAGCATCGTTAAAATCTCCATAGATGCACACAATGTTGCTAGACTTTGGATGCAACTCTAGCATCCCCAATGCAAAGTCAACACCTGTAAAATTCTCATATTCCCAGTCAACACTGCGACACACTGCACCACTTCCACAACCCAAATCTAAGATTTTTTTAGGCTGATAGTCTAGTTTTTCAAAAAGTCTCTTTATAACTCTGTTTTGTATTACATTATAAGAACCGTAGTTTAGAGCATTTTTGGAAAATTCCGAGCTTATTTTCATCGTCTGTTTGCTACTAAAGAGATGATAAAAATCACAAGAACAGATAGAACTATAGTAGCTCCTGATGGTAAAGACATATAAAAAGATAGAGTCATGCCAGATGCAACGCTAAAGATGGCAAAAAATAGAGATATAAGGAGTGTTTTTACAAAGCCCCGTCTGTACTGAAGTGCTGAGACCGTTGGGATAACCATCAAAGCACCAATAAGCAAACTTCCGACAACTCTAATGGAGAGTGCTATGATGATGGCTACGATGCTAACAAGCAGAAAGTTTAAGAGTCTAACTCTGATGCCACTTGTTTTTGCTACCTCTTCATCATAAGCTATAAAGTAAAACTCTTTTGCGAAAATGAGTAAAACACTAAGACAAACTATGCCAAAAAGAAAGATAGTTATAAGATCCTCATCACTAACGGCAAGTATAGAACCAAAGAGGTATGAGAAGAGCGAATTGTTAAATGCACCGCCTAAAGAGACAATAATAACTGCAATAGCTAACGAACCAGATAAAAATATAGCAAGAACTGCATCTGAGTATAGTGCAAAACTATATCTTAGATATTCTATAAGCCACGCTGAGATGATGGCCATGACTACTGCCATCCAAAGAGGGTTATATCCTGCAACCAGACCAACAGCAACACCAACTAAAGCAGAGTGTGCTAGAGTCTCACTTATCATCGAATAGCGTCTTAAGACGATAAAAGTACCACTGATGGATGCTAAAACTGCGATAATCATCCCAGCTAAAAAAGCCCTCTGCATAAATTCATATTCAAATATCTCTAACATATCAATGCCCGTGCTTGTGGTTATGGATTAGGTGTGCATCTATACCGTAAAGCTCACTCATCTCTTCACAACTCAGAGCCTCTTTAGGATTGTTACATATGACTGCTTTTTGGTTGATGGTAAAGAGCCTTGCGATATCGTCCGCAATAACTCCAATATCGTGAGTTATAAAGACGATAGTAATCTTCTCTTTTGTATTTAACTCTCGCAGGAGTTCATAAAATCTTTGCTGAGAAGAGACATCTACACCAGTATTTGGCTCGTCTAGTATAAGTATCTCAGGTCTAGATGCTAAAGCTCTAGCACACATAACTCTCTGTCTTTGTCCGCCTGAGAGCGTGCCTATCATCTTGTCTTTTAGATGATAAACATCCATTTTTCGCATAGCATCTTCAACTCTTATCTTATCTTCTTGGCTCTCTTTTGAGAAGAGTTTTCGCTTTGAAGTTCTACCCATCTTTACAACATCTTGTGTTGTAGCTGGAAAAGATGCATCCACATGACTTGCCCTTTGTGGAACATAACCTATCTTATGCCACTCTTTAAAGTCTTTTATCTTTTTACCAAATATCCGAACTTCACCTTTGCTCTGTTTTTCTAAGCCTAACAAGATTCTAATGAGTGTAGTTTTTCCACCACCATTTGGTCCGATGATGGCAATATAGTCTTGTGCAAAAATCTCAAATGAGACATTACTTAGTATCTCTTGCTCATCTACTATAAAGTATAGGTTTTTTACATCAAAGATTGGTAGTGAAAATTTCATTCGCACTCAAGAGCTTTAGTTATTTTTTCTAAGTTTTCAAGCATTATATCTTTGTAGCTAAATTTTTTCTCTGCTTCATCGGCGGTTATATTTCCTAAGGGTTGAAGCACATCGACCTCTACTTTCGCCTCAGCTGCTATACTTTTCATCGCTTTATCACTTACAAAACTCTCAAAAAAGACAACACTTAAGTCATGCTCTTTTATATGTTCTATTAGTTTTAACATATTTTTCGCATTTGGCTGAGCATCTGGAGAGAGTCCACTAAGTGCTTCAACCTCAAAACCATAGTTTTTACTAAGATAAGAAAAAGCGTTGTGATTTACTATGATGGTCTTTTTTTTACAACTCTTTAGCTCCTCTTTATACTTAGCATCTATAATCTCTAGTTCAGATATGTATTTTTTTGCATTTATTTCATACAGCTCTTTATTTTCAGATGAGAGCTTCGAAAACTCTTCGCTTATAATCTTTGTAGCAGTTATCATGTTTTGTATATCTAACCAATAGTGAGGATCTATTTCTTCACTGTGTTCATCGTCATGTTGATGGTGTGCTTCATCATGATGGTGCTCTTTATGATTGCAGCTTCCATGTTCTGAATTTAAAAGTTTTACATGCTTACTCATATCTATAACTCTGTTTTTAAACTCAAAAGAGTGTGTCCACGGCTCAAGTCCCGCTCCACTATAGATAACAACATCGCTCTGCATAATCTTCGCCATTAACTTTGGAGTAGGCTCAAAACTGTGTGCATCTACCCCAAAAGGTAAAATCATAACAAGGTCTATGGTTCCTTCTGAGATGCTATTTGCTATATCATAAAGTGAGAATGTGCTTAGTGCTACAGTTGGTTTTGAGTGTTTTTTTTCTTCTGCAAGTTTAGCATCTTGCTTTAAAACAAACATTTGTAGCAAAAAAACTGCGATTATTAGTAAAAAAATAACATTTCTAAAATCTCTCATATATTCTCCGAACTTTTTTAAAATTATATCTAATTTTGTAATAATTATTTTTTTTGGATATAATTCGCCACTTTTTAAAATAGCATGGAGAATAAATCACACTAGTGTGATGGGCTTCCTGCCGAAGGAAACCAAGCGTTAGCGTAACTCAAGGAATTTACCTCCTTTAGTGTTATGAATAAAAATAAAAGGTTTCCTTAAATTTTATGAAATGAAATTAAAGGAATTTATAAATGACAACTAGTTTTTTACTCATTGTTCAGATAATTTTAGTTGTAATACTAGTAATAGCTGTACTTCTCCAAAAAAGCTCAAGCATAGGGCTTGGTGCTTATAGTGGCTCAAATGATTCTGTTTTTGGTGCTAAAGGACCAAACTCTTTTTTAGCTAAAACTACATTTCTTATAGGCTTTTTGTTTGTTGCAAACACTATCGCTTTAGGTTACTTGTACTCTACTTCTGCACAAAGCTCAGTAGTTGACAAGATGGTAGAATCTACCAATGTAGAAGCTCCATCATCTCCAGCTCAAACACCTCAAAGTGAAACTTCACCAGAGGCTCCAGCTGCAGAATAGTTCCAAACGAGGCTTTCGCCTCGCAAAACATAGACAAACAAACGCCTGCTAAAAACACACCTTTTATCTATATTTTACTTTCTATTGAATTTACCTATAAATTATCTCCGATATCTATGACAATCCAAATTTAACATCTATTTAAACCCACATCTAGTGCATCCAAAGTAATTATGTAGAGAGACTTTGATGTTTTTTGCAGGATTTAAAATCATATTTTGG
>JAVEST010000125.1:0-5383 GCA_034006465.1 Sulfurimonas sp.
TCTGGATAGTTTGGATGAATGGCATGAGCATTATCGCAAGATATCATGATAGAATCTCTTATCATTTGTAAAAATTCTTCATAATCACTAAATACTCTTCTTAGCGTATCTTCTAAAAATGAGCCAGCAGCTCCTGATGTAGATGCACTTCCAACTTCTTCATGGTCACTAGCACAAAAAAGCATAGCTCTATCATCTTCTATACTACAGATGCTAAGCATCCCAACATAACAACTTAGAAGATTATCAAGTCTAGCACTTGATATAAAGTCATCATTTAAACCAACAAAAGATGCTTTTTGAACATCATATAGACTCAGTTCAGTAGCTAGTATCTCCTTTGCATCTAGTATTCCAATCTGTGAGAGTTGCCACTTTAAAAATTCATCATACTCAAAATCATCTATAGTTGTAAGCACAGGAGATGTATGAGTTTGCTTGTTAATAGTTCTATCTTTGTTGGCAAATTCATCAAGATGAATAGCAAGAGATGGAATGACAACTAGAGCTTTCTTCGCATCTATAAGTGTCTCTTTTATCTCGCCCTTTGAATCAAGGTAAGAGATGCGACCAGCTATAGAGAGGTCTCTATCAAACCACGGATTTAGTAGTATTCCACCATAAGGTTCAACCATAAGCTTAACAACCCCATGAGCTTTTACAACAGGGTTTGGCTTTAGTCTAAAGTTTGGTGAGTCAGTATGAGCGCCAAGCATAGTGTAGTTTTTTTTACTTTTGGGATAAGTAAAAGCGATAACAGATGAGTCATTTCTTGTAACAAAATACTTCTCACCCTCCTTTAAATCCCACTTCGTACTCTCATCAAGTCTTATAAATCCAGCATTACTAAACATTGCAGACATATTTTTCGTAGCATGAAAAGGCGTAGGTGATGCATCTAAAAACCCTAGTAAACCCTCGTTAAAATCTTTTTTGTTCATTTTTAATACTCTCTTTTTAATATATTACTACTCAACTTTCGCACATAAATTCCATCAAATTCACGAACCAAATTTAAGTATAAAAATCCATGAACAGCCACTTTTTACTATGGTTACATTGCTACAGTCCACAATAATAAAGGCTATTTTATACAATTTAGAAATTATATAGAAACTGCTATGAGAAGCATATTAAAGATTTTTATTCTTGAAGTATTGGTAGAGACAAAACTCTAAGATGATTCTTTAGAGTTTTGAAAGTATAATTTTATGTTAAGAGTTGTATTTGTTACAAAATTTTAACGCTTTTTAAATTTTATTTTCTAAAAGTTCTTGTTCTTGCATGGCTTTGTATAAAAAATCATACCCTTTCAGTTCTTCGGAAGTAACTTTAACCCATTTGTTAAGACCTTCCATAATCATCATTTTTTTGATTATAGGTTCACGCGGATCTTGCGATAAAATCATATTTGTAAACACTTCACACATCTCTTCATCTGCATCTGGCATTACTGTGAAGTTACAATGACAATAGCCATCAGTTTTATAAAAAGCTTCTATCTCTCCTTCTGGGAAAAGACCTTCTTCAATGATTCTTATCCAAGTTGTACTTCCTATAGCACCTGCATCTATCTCACCACTCATAATTGCATTTAAAACATCAAACTCACTTCTTCCAGTGTCTCCATGTTTTCCTAAGTCTGAGTTAAATCTAACTAATTCTAAATCTTTTTGCGGGTTCAATCCCTCTTTTTGTAAAAACGCATAAGGAATAATAGAAGCTTGAGCCGAATCTGAACTACCCAATCCAAATTTTTTACCTTTTAAATCTTCAATAGAATGAATATTTTTACTGCTGTTTGCAATAAAGATTGATCTGAAATCAATATCAGTATCTCTCATAACTAATGCTTTAGCTTTGTTTTGTGTAGCGTGTGATGTTCTAACCCAAGCTACATTTGTATTCCATGCTACATCAATCATACCTTTTTGCAAAGCTTCGATTTGTGCTTCATAGTTTGAGAACAACACATAATCCAACCTTACTCCATACTCATTTGAGTAGTCTCTTATAATATCCCATATCGGAACCACTTTTGCATCATAAGCAACGGCTCCTAACATTATTGTTTTTTTCATTTTTTTCTCCTTAAGGAATTTGTTGATTTGTAATTGCTTTTCCAAGCCAAATAGATAAAACATCTACACTTGGTGCCATTATTTGAGATGCTAAAGAGTCTCTTAGTAATCTTTCTATCGGCAATCTCTTCGCATAAGCTGTTCCTCCACCAATTTTCATAGCAAGGGTACATACTTCTATCGCCAATTCAGAAGCATTGATTCTTGCGGCTATTATTTGTGTTAGAGCATCTGCTTGACCTGAAGCTCCTGCATTTGCAGCAGCCATTGTGAAATGTTTTGCACTTTGTGCTTTTAAATATATTTTTGATAAATCATTTTGAACAGTTGGAAGTAAGCATAAGCTTTCTCCGTTTGTATATTTCCTTTGCATTGCATGATTTTTCACAACCTCACAAGCATTTAGTGCAATACCTGCAGATACAGAAGCTAAGCCTGTAATAAAAAATGGAGCTACAACAGTAAAAACCTGCTCCAATCCGCTTCCTTCAACACCAATTCTATTATCTTCACTTAGCTGAACATTCGTTAAATTCATCGGCATAGAAACATTACCTCTCATTCCTAATCCATCCCAAGCACCTTCTTCAAAACTTACGCCTTTGTTTGTATGGGGAACTAACCAGTTATCTAATCCATCTTTGTTTAGAGTTGAAGACAAAACTAGGTAATAGTTCACAAATCCAGCGGCTGTAACAAAACTTTTTCTGCCATTTAAAATAAATGTGTCGCCACTTTTACTTAAATCTATCTCTGGTTGGTAAAAATGTGTTCCAGTCCCTGTTTCGCTGTAGGCTAATGCGAGAGTAATCTCTCCTTTTGCAATTTTAGGAAGAATCTCTTCTTTAAGTTCTTTTGTCCCATGTAAAACAATACACATTGTTGCAACATTATGCATCATGTAAGAAAGAGCGGTTGTTGCACAACTCTGAGCTATGGCTTGAATAACTTCGACATGCTCAACTAGACCTAAGCCTTGACCCGAAAATTCTTTTGGTACAAGAAGACCCATATAACCATTATTCTTTAAAGCATCGTAGCTTTTGCTAGGAAACTGTGCTTTGATATCAGCTTCTAAAGTGTTGATTTCAATATGCTCTTTTGCAAATTGAATTGTTTGTTCATATATATTTTTCATAATTATCCTTACATAAAATTTGGTGTATGCACTTTTGAAATGTCGTGCGCTAAATCTTCATCTATTCCAATATCAATCAAGCGTTTAACACGATTAATATCCATTCTTATTTTCAACTCTGTTACCGCTTCAAATCCCTTTTTGTAGCTTGCTATAGAATCGTCTCCACCAACAAGTATAGACATCGCCTCAATTAGTAGTGTTGATTCTCCATTTAGCTCATCCATAAATTCTTTTCTTTTAAATGCTGTCTCTTTGAGAGCATTTATCTTTTTAGGATTTTGTTCTAATACAGATTTTAAATGTGCCATTCCATAAGCCACATGTCTTGACTCATCTCGTCTTACATATTGGAGTATCTTTTTTGTTGTAGCATCTGGCATATATTCTTCAAGAAATTTTAGTAAATCTATAAAAGTACCTTCTCCCATTACATGTAATAAAAATGATGATTTAACATAATCATCTTCATTAAAAAGTGAATAGAGAGATCTTTGTGTTACGCTTGAAGAGTATTGCATTCCACCGCCATTAGCATTTGCCCGTTTTGTAAAAACTTCTATATGCCTTGCCTCATCATTCATTAATGAACCTAGAAAAAGTGGAATTTCCATGTAGTAAGGGTTCATCTGTGAAATAAATTTACCTGGGATATAAAGAGCGGAAAATTCATTTTCAATAAGATAAGTCATAATTTGGCAAATTGCTTGTTCGAACTTTGGATCAAAATCCGGTATTTCATTCCAAGCAATATCAGAAGTCGCATTCCATTGGGCATTTTTGGCTTCTTCATATAGTTTTGAAACAGGTTCTGCCCAGAGTTGTTCTTTGTGATTTATGCCAAAATTATACTCTATACTTCCATTTTCTACGACAGTGTCTCTCCCCATCAATCCATGATTTTGAGGTGCTTTGTTCAACAAAGAATCATTACCGTGATAATTCCAATCAGACATTTTAGGAGAATTTGTATCTATGCCCTTCATAGTAAACTCAGAAATTGCCTGAGTGTTAAAATGAGAAGGTTTAGTGTTTAGTACTTTGTAGCAGTATTGGTCTTTGAGTATTTTTTTATCAAAAAGTTTGTAACCTTTGAGATTACACCAACTCTGTAGTTCTAATTCAATTTTAGGATTTGTAGATACAATTTCTATTATCTCATGTTCTTTCGTGAATAAAAAAGCATTTTCTAACTTGAGAAATAGTGCTTTACCTATGGGTAGATTTCCAAGAAAAATAACGCCTGAGTGATTATTTGAGATGTTCATGCTGTATATCCAAAATATTTTGAGATAACATCATTTAAAGCGGGAATACTTAGGATGTTTATCTGACACGCAGATCTTTTATAAGATGAGTTTAACTTAATGTATATTAATAAAAACTGAAAAAGTAAATTTTAATTTACCATCTCCAACTGCCTTTTCAATGCCACTATCCAGTGCTCTTTGTAGCATCTAAATGGATACTATATTTTATATTATAATATCCACAGCCGCATTGCCATCAAGTTCTGTTATGATTTTGCTATCTACCCTTATGGCTGAGTCTATTACTACATTTTGAAGCTTTGAGATGATGGTAATTTTGAGCTCACGGTTTCCAGGGTTTTGTCTTATAAGTGCATATAACTCTTCTAAGATAGTGGTGCTCTCATCTAGTTTTATAGAGAGGTTTATCGGCTCAAGCACTACTTCTCTGACCTCTTTTTTTACCTTTTTTGTCTCTTTTTTAGCCTCTTTTAATGTCATGATTTTACTCACACCCATTCTTGTAAACATATCTGTGTGAGTGATTTTTGCTTTAAAAGCTATAGGCTCGCTCAAATCCATTGCTTGGAGCTGCTCTAGTTTATCGCTAAAGAGCATGATCTCTATGTTCCCATGGAAGTCCATCAGAGAGACTATTGCAAATTGGTTGCCTTTTTTGGAGGTTTTTTTTACAATCTCTTCTACCTTACCTATGAAAATAGCGTAAGAGCCATCTTTGATGCCACTTATCTCAGAAGATAGAGAGTAATCTAGTTCTTCTAATTTTTCTCTAAACTCATCAAGAGGATGCCCTGAGACATAAAAACCTAAAATCTCTTTTTCAAATTCCAAAATCTCTTTTAAACTATACTCATCAGAGTTAGCTAAAGCAAGTTTTACACTTGTTATCTCTG
>JAVEST010000127.1:0-5307 GCA_034006465.1 Sulfurimonas sp.
GAGTCTATATATACTAGAACACAGATGCATATGTATACCAGAACATAGATATATATGAGTTCCCACGCAGAGCGTGGGGACTAGTGAACCTCGTAGATAAGACTAACTAAGGTTCAGTAAAAAGGGGAAGTTTTATGGTGAAACTAGCTCCCCTCTCTATATTCTCAACACTCAATCTTCCTTGCATGTTCTTCTCTATTATCATCTTTGACATATAAAGGCCTATACCAGTTCCTTGGTTTTTGTGCTTTGTAGTAAAGTATGGATCAAAGATTTTACTCTTTATCTCTTTTGGTATTCCTCCAGCATTATCACTAACTAAGATATAAACATTCTTAGCATCCTTGTAGGCTTTTATCTCTATACTTTTTTTATCTATGTTATTTGAGATAAGAGCATCTTTTGCGTTGTTTAAGATGATGAGTAAAACTTGCTGAAGCTCATTTTTAACAATAAAAAGTCTTATCTCTTTGTCAATATCTAGATTTATTTTTACACTAGAGTGCTCAAGCGTAGCGCCTATGATGCTTAGCATCGAATCTAGCATATCGCAAAGAAGAAAACTCTCCTTTTTCTTGTCACTTCTGTAGTAGTTTCTAAAGTCATCGATAGTGTCAGACATATATCTAATGTTGTTGTCTATGCCCTCGTGTATGCGGTCAAAGTCTTCATCGCTAAGTTTGCTAAGATGCTTTTTAAAGTACATATCTTGGTTTAAAAGTCCTATATCGTTTAGTGGTTGTCTCCACTGATGGGCGATTTGCTCTATCATCTCGCCCATAGATGCTAGCCTTGCTTGCTCGATTAGCATTTCATCTTTTTGTCTCTCCTTTTTTAGAGCCAATTCTACTGCTAATTTTAAGTTTTTGTTATGATCTTTTAGCTTGCTAGTGTACTCATCATGAAGTCGCTTAAGCCTCTCTGCAAGAGCTGCTGAGAGTAAAATCATCTCAATGCCCGATGCAGCTTGTTGAACATACTTCATGGTAAAGTAGCCAGATACTAGGCTAAACTTACTAAGAGTAAAAAATAGAGTCCCTAGTAAAAATATACCCCAACCCAAAACGAAGAGTCTTACAGAGTAGTAATCTTTTCTCATAACCATAAAACCAGCAGCCAACAAAACTATAGGGATAATTATAGTAAGTGAGGCTCCTGCTACTATAGTGTACTTGTAAGGTAGAAGTGCTGAGAAGATGATGCCAAGAACTGAGAGATAGATGAGCGGTTCAAAAACAAACTTATCGCAACTTGGGATATTCTTTTTGGAGTTTAAGAGGCTCCTACTAAAGACAAGCTGAAAAAATATACTCGTAGATATAAAAAAAACTGCACCTTTTTCCCTCATCCATGCATTTTCTTGCCAAATATGTAGCCAGCCTAGTCCATCAAATGAGAGTTGCCAAAGAGCATAAGATGCAACAAAAGCAACATATAAAACATAGATTTTCTCTTTTGTATATATAAAGGCTATAAGATTATAAAATATCAAAACTAGCAAGATGCCATAGTAGATGCCAGAGAGGCTCTGATGCACATGAGTGTGCTCAAGAAGAGCTTTGCTACCTATAATCTCCATAGGAACAAGCATAGAGCTTGAGGTTTTTACCTTTACATATATCGTATAAGTCTCTGTAGAGTTATTTAAAAGTGAGAAGACAAGATTGTGTTGCTTTGTATCCCTTTCGCTTAACGGATATAAATCTCCACTTTTTTTGTGTAACACAACATTACTATTTGCATCAAGCATATAAACATCTACAAAATCAAGTAAGGGATAGTCTATAAAGAGCCACCACTCTTTTTTACTCATGCCCTTATCGTAGCTATATTTAAACCTAAACCAGTGTGTTTTTGTAAGAAATCCAAAGTTTACAATACTCTGAGAATGTTTTATAAACTTTTTAGTTTTAATCTCTTGTAGTGTGGCAGCTTCACTCTTATCTACATAGTACTCAAGATGATGCCCCAAAATATAAGGCTCATTCTCTTGAGTAACTCTTATCACTTCACTAGAAAATAAAAAGCTAACAAAAAATAATATTAAAACTATATATTTCATAATTTCTCCAAATCTTAATGATTATACATCAACTTTAGAAAGTTTTTTTTGATTATTGACTTCTTTTTTTTAAAATGATAATATTTCGTTATATCTTTAGATACATAATGCCAAAAAGGAATCTTATGAAAAAACTATTTATCTTTTTTATACTCTCTGCCACCCTTCTTAGTGCAAACACCATAAACATCGCTGTCGCTGCAAACGTTAGTTACGCTATGGATGAACTTATCGCCGAGTTTAACAAAACGCATAAAGAGACAAAGGTAAGAGTTACTTTGGGAAGTAGCGGAAAGTTAACCGCACAGATAAAGCACGGCGCGCCTTACCATATTTTTATGGCTGCAAATATGAAGTTCCCTCAATCTCTTTATGATGATAAGATCGCTAAAAATGCCCCAGTTATCTACGCTTTAGGCTCTCTTGCGATTTTAAGTCAAGAGCCAAAAGATATGTCAAAAGGCATCGAGCTGTTAAAGGGCAACGAGATACATAAGATAGCCATAGCAAATCCTAAAACTGCACCTTATGGAACTGCCGCTATGGAAGCATTTAGGAGTGCTGGCATCTATGAAGATATAAAAGATAAACTCATCTTTGCTGAGTCTATCTCGCAAACTGTCTCGTTTGCTATAACTGCAGCGGATATAGGACTTATCGCAAAGTCATCTCTTTACTCAAAAACCATGCTAAAATACAAAGAAAATTCAAACTGGGTGGAAGTAAATCCAACTCTCTACACCCCAATAGAACAAGGCATAGTTATGATAGAAGAAGACAAAGAGACAAAGGCTTTTTATGACTTTATCTTAAGCCAGAGTGCGAGAGATATATTTTTAAAGTACGGCTACCTCCTTCCATGAACAGGTTTCATGCCACAGTTACAAAGATTCAAACAAAAGAAAATTTAAACATTGTAAACTTTGAGTTTGCATCTTATAAGCTCACTATGATGAGCTTGGATTTAGATGAGTCTATAAAGGTCTCAACTCTTGTTAGGCTCAGCGTAAAACCAACTCATATAGCCCTTGCAAAGGAGTTTAGCGGGGTGGTAAGTTATTCAAATCAACTTGGTGCCGAGATAATTGAAGTTGAAAATGGCGAACTACTAAGTAGCATAAAACTAAGTGTAGGTGATGCAAAATTCCAGAGCATTATTACAAAAGATTCATCAGTTAGGATGGACTTAAAAGTTGGAGATATGGTAAAGATTTTTATAAAAGCAAGTGAGCTATCTATAAGTGAGATTGTTAGATGCTAGAAGTGCTAAGCGCCCTTGATTTTACTCCCTTTGTTTTATCTTTTAAACTCGCTGGACTTACAACTCTTATACTCTTTATACTCTGTCTGCCTTTTGCTTGGTGGCTCTCTCAAACAAAGTCAAAGTCAAAACCAATCTTTGAAGCCATCACGGCACTTCCTTTAGTTTTGCCTCCATCAGTTTTGGGTTTTTACATCCTTGTGATTCTCTCTCACAACTCGCCAGTTGGTGGTTTTTTTGATGAGTATTTTGGCATAAAACTTGTGTTTAACTTTAGCGGTCTTGTAATTGCGAGCTGTTTTTACTCACTTCCCTTTATGGTGCAACCTCTTCAAAGTGGATTTACCTCCATAAACAAAAACATGCTCGAAGCCTCTTATATAGCAGGAAAGAGTAAAACCCAGACTATCCTTAGAGTTGCTCTTCCAAATATGAAACCTGCTGTTATGACTGCTATCATTGTCTCTTTTGCTCACACGGTTGGAGAGTTTGGAGTTGTTTTGATGTTGGGCGGAAGTATCCCTGGTGAGACAAAGATGGCATCAGTTGCCATTTACGAGATGGTTGAGATTATGGACTATACAAATGCTCACATCTATAGTGCCATTATGCTTTTAATCAGCTTTTTGGTACTTCTTGCTGTTTATATATTTAACCAAAAAACTAGAGCTATTGGGCAACTCAGATGATAAAGATAAGTATAAAAAAAGAGCTATTTGGCTCACAAAAAGAGATGATGCTTGATGTAGATCTTGAGATACAAGATGGCGAGTTTTTAGCTCTAAGTGGAGTTAGTGGAAGTGGAAAAACCACACTTTTAAGAATCCTTGCAGGTTTTGAAGATGCTAAAGGAGTCATTAGCGTTGATGATGAGATTTGGCTAGATGCCAAAACCACACTTCCTCCTCAAAAAAGAGCTATCGGTTTTGTTTTTCAAGACTACGCACTCTTTAACAATATGAGCGTTTTGCAAAACCTTCTTTATGTAAAAAAAGATGAGGATTTAGCCTCTCATCTCTTAGATATCACAGAGCTTAGCGAGTTAAAACACAGACATCCAAACACGCTAAGTGGTGGACAAAAGCAGAGAGTTGCACTCTGTCGTGCTATGATGGGAGAGCCGAAACTTCTTCTTATGGATGAGCCTCTCTCCGCACTTGATTCTAAGATGAGAACAAAGCTACAAAGTGAGATATTAGCCCTGCATAAAGAGTTTGAGACTACCATCATTATGGTTAGTCATGATCCGAGTGAGATCTATAGACTAGCTTCAAGAGTTGTCGTGCTAGAGCAAGGTCTTATCGTAAATGAGGGAAAACCAAAAGATATACTCCTAAAAACCTCAGGGAGCCAGAAGTTCTCATTTAGCGGAGAGCTTTTAGATATAAAAAAAGTAGATGTGATATATGTAGCCATTGTAGCCATCGGGCAACAACTCGTAGAAGTCGTCATCACTCAAGATGAAGCAAAAAACCTTACTATCGGAGACACAGTAGAGCTAAGTACAAAGGCATTTACTCCGATGTTAAGCAGTACGAAGCAATAAAAAAACTACGAAACCGCAAAATTGTTCGGGGCTGGTGTTACTTTGAAGCTTTATAGCCTAGAGACATCGTGGAGAATGCCATTCCTAAAATTCGGAGTTCCTTATATCTTACCCTAAAGGTTGACTATATAGAGCCAGCCAAATAGTCTTGGCATCTGGCTTTGTCCATGAGACTCTGTGCTTTTTGTGAGCTCTTATGTTTATGTAATCCCCAGCTTTTAGATGTACATCTTCATTATCAAAAAATGACAAAACAGCCTCGCCACTCACAAGCATAACCCACTCATCTTCATCTTGGTCATACCACTCATCTTCTGGAGTTGTGTGACCTTGTGAGATGATTCGTTGAAGTTTAAAAGACTCTTTATTTATGATATCTTCAAAGAGTTCATCATCTAAATTTGTAGGGATATTTGAAAAAATGTTGGATTTTTCCAT
>JAVEST010000128.1:0-5287 GCA_034006465.1 Sulfurimonas sp.
CCTTCGCCTTTGTGTCGTGGGATTTTTGCTTTTGAGACTTGCCATCTATAGATATTTTTTTTCTTAAAAAGGTAGTCCTTTTCTAGATTTTGTATGCTTCCATCAAGGTAGAACATCTCTCTTTTGTCTAATAAAGATTGAGAGATTAGAATGTTATCAAGTGCTTCTTTTTTGCCTCTGTAGATGTAAGTATATCTATCATCTAGCTTAGCATCGTACCAAAGGTTGTAGAAGTTTTTCTCTTCATATTTGGCATCTTGTGCTTTTTGAGTCTGTTTTATAGAACGCAGAACATGATTTATGCCAGTTTTTCCGTTTGTGTCATTTAGCCTTTTTATGCGCTCAAACTTTATATACTCTTCATAATCAGAGTTAAAATCACCCACTAAGATGATGTTTTTATCATATCCAATCTGCTGGACTCTATCTCTTAAGAGCTTAGCTGAGAGAATTCTTGCACTCTCAGGTTTTGACTTTGCACTCCAATGGTTTGCAAAGAGGTAAAATTCTACGCCATCTATCTTAAACTTTGCCTCTAAAATATTTCTATATTTGTAAGTTTTAGTAACCTCTACTTCTTTGGTATAGACAAAGGGATACTTACTTAAAATGGCTACATTTATAGCTGTGTTTTTCTTATCTGCAATCTTATAAAATTCATAATAAAGCCCAGCTCTCTTTAGTGTAAAACGCAAATCTTTTAAGGCTTGAAGGGAGTGGATTTCTTGGAGTGCTATGATATCTGCATCTATATCTTTTATAACCTTTGCAATATTTTGTAGCTTTATCTTATATGTTTTTTGGTTCCAGTTAGAGCTTGTGTTTGGCTTGTATTCCTTGTATTTATAACCTTTTTGCTCTAAGTCAAAAAGGTTTTCAACATTGTAAGATGCTATGCTCAAAACTCTATCTCCAAAAAGTGTACCAAGGAGTACAAAGAGTAAAAAGAGGTGCCTCACTAGATGATTCCATTTAATCTCAACAAGCTCTGTGCATCTGGTTCTCTACCCATTAAAGCTCTAAAATACTCATCCATACTCTTTGCTCCGCCACCTTTTAGGACAATATCAAGATAAGCTTTAGCTATCTTAGAGTCAAAAATTCCCTCATCAACCACGCTAAAAAAGAGATCAGCACTTAGAACTTCTGCCCATTTGTAACTATAGTATCCAGCCGCATAACCACCTGCAAAGATGTGCGAAAAACCATTTTGAAACTTGTTATATGAGGGCGGTTTTATAAGTGCTGTATCTTCTCTTATGGCATCTAGCAGGGTTTGAATTCTATCTCCACTGTAAAGTTCAGAGTGAAGCTTAAAGTCAAACAAAGAGAACTCTAACTGGCGAAGCATCTGTGATGCTGACATAAAGTTTTTAGCACGAACAAGTCTCTCTATCATCTCATCTGGCAACACCTCTTTTGTCTCATAGTGAGATGCAAAGAGTTTTAAAACTTTTGGCTCATAAGCGAAGTTTTCTAAAAACTGTGATGGAAACTCAACTGCATCCCACTCCACTCCATTTACACCGCTCACTTCAATCTCGCCAACTTCACTCAGCAGATGATGGATAGCGTGACCCATCTCATGAAAAAGAGTTACTACATCATCATGACGAAGAAGTGATTTTTGAGTCTTGCTAGATGCTGTAAAGTTACAAACTATAAAAGCAGATGCAAGCTTTGTTTTGCCATCTTTAGTTTTAGAGTGAGTCTCAAAGTTATGCATCCATGCTCCGCCACGTTTGCTCTTTCTAGCTTCAAGGTCAAGATAGATTCTAGCTTTTACTTCGCCACTTAAGTAGATATCATAAGCGCTCGCTTTTTCATCCCAAAGCTTCTCATCTACTTTTACAAATGAGATGCCAAAGAGCTTGTTTAAAAACTCGAAAGTTCCATCAACTACGCTTTGCTGCTCAAAGTATGGTCTATACTCCTCTTCATCTATCTCGTACTTTTGTTTTTTAAGTATCTCACTAAAATAAGCACTATCAAAACTCTCTAATGGCTCTTTAGAGAGTGCTTGAACCTCTATTAGTTCTTCTTTTGCCTGCTCTTTTGAGTTGTCTATGAGAGTTTGCAAAAAGTCAATAACGCTCTTTGTATCTTTTGCCATCTTAGATGCAAGAGAATACTCAGCAAAGTTACTAAACCCTAAAAGTTTACTCATCTCATCTCTAAGGGCTAAAAGTTCATCTATAATGTCAGCATTTTCTGGTGATCTTGTTACATAAGCTTTGTAGAGCTCCTCTCTGATTTGGCGGTTTGTACCATAAGTCATGTAGGCTATGTATGATGGCATCTGAAGTGTAAACTTATACTTTGTAACTCCATCCTCTTCAAACTTTGCACTCTCAATGTCGCTCTTTGGGAGTCCAATAACATCCTTTGCATCTGAGCTTACATACTCATAAGCATTGGTTGCATCTAGGAGATTTTGAGAGAAATCATTTGTTAGTTGGCTCTTTTTTAGGTTTATCTCTTGAAGTCTTGCTTTTTTTGTTTCATCAAGATGCGCACCACTTAACTCGTAGTGCAAGATGTTTAAATCTAGTACTCTTTTTTGCTCAAAGTTCAAAGCGCTAGCATCACGCTTTAAAATCTCTTTATAAGCCTTATAAATCTCTATGTTTTGAGATAGTTTTGTAGAGTACTCTGTGATGATAGGCAGAGAGTCTGCATATACTTTTTGCGACTCTTCTGAGTTGTTTACAGCATTTATATGTGAGAGTGGCGAGAAAAATAGCTCAAGTTTTTCTTCATTTTCTTGTAGTGGTTTAACAAATGTTGCGTAACTCTTTTTATCAAGTTTTAGTAGCTTATCAACGCTTTGGTTATTTTCATCTATGATGGCCCTTAAATCATCTATAAAACTCTCTAAATTTAGACTAAATCTTAAAAATTTGCTCATTATCTATCTTCCTCATCTCTTTTTAATTTTATGGCTTTAAATCTATCTATCAAAATCCCATCATACTCATCTGAGAGTCTAAATAATCTCTCTAAGGCTACTCTTCCCTCATCAAACGTAAGTGAAGAATCAACTATCAAGTAAGAGAGATAGATGCTATTTTCATTGATGGAAAACTGAAGATAGTTTAATTTCTCATTCTCACTAAGAAGATAATCATAGATGTTTTCTATATCTTCTTTTGGAATCCTACAAAGTTTGGAGTCGCCTATGATGATGCCATTTTCATAGTAGTTTATCTCTATACGTGCACTACCAAAGTCAACTCTCCACGATGCTTGAGAGCGTCTTGAGAGCGTGACATTGATATCAAGTGAAGCTAGAATCTCTTCTAAGAGTTTTGTAGCACCTGATGGAGTGTAGCCTTTTCGTCTGAGCTTTGCAACTTCAAGCTTTGAGCCACACTCGAAACAGTAGTCATTTTTTATATCTTTTTCTTTTATGAGATTTTTGCAAGATGGACACTTTATAATGTTTATCTCGCCCACTTCTTTAAAGTTTCTTATCGCCTCTTCTACATAAAAGTGTGGAAGTGCGAAGCCTAAATTATTTGCATTTTGTATAATAAAAGTGTTCACACCTATGACATCACCCTTGGTATTTAACAGCGGTCCTCCACTGTTTCCTGGGTTTATAGCTGCATCTATTTGGATATATTCTAAATCTTCATAGAGTCTTGAAGCTTTTGAGACAATGCCCTCTGTAGCAGTGTAGTTTAGACCATAAGGATGACCTATGGCTATGGTTGTATCGCCATTTTTAACTAGACTTGAAGAGAGTCTTAAAGGATTTTTTGGCTCATCAAACTCAGTTTTTATAAAAGCTAAATCATAATCGCTATCATCATAAACAACTTGGGCAATAGTTCTTTTTATATCTTTTGAACTAACTACTACTTCTTTGAGTCCGCCTACAACGTGAGCATTTGTAACAATTAAATCGCCTATGATAAAACCACTTCCAGTTCCATAAGGCGTCATTATTTGGATGATATTATCTATGTGGGTGTCAAGCAATGTCTGAGTTAGCATCTAAATCTCCTCAAAGTTTAGATGCTTTAACTGCAAGAGGAAGCTATTGCTAAACTCGTTTAGGGATGAGAAGTTAAGCTTATCTCCAAATGGTTTTAACTCTTTATATCTTACTTGGTGCGGAGCTATGGCATCTTTAATTTTGGCTTTTATGGTGTTTTTTGCAAAAATTTCTTTGTCTTTGTCGTAAAGCACACTATAGCCTAGTGCTTTGAAAAAGCTTGGATTTTGAATCTTTACTAGAGTATGAAGAAGATTTTTTACAATAGGGTTTAGTCCATAGTTATAAAGAATATAAAAAGGTATATATTTATAAATAGTAGGTATTATCTGATTATATCTATTGTTTTTATACCATCTTATCTTTATAAGAGACTCATTTATAAAGTTAGAAATCTCTTCAAGAGAGACTCTCTCCATTGGGTCAAAAGTGTATTTAGCACTATAAAACTTCTTGCTAAACTCATCAAAATCCATACCCCTTAGTTTCTCTACATACTTTCTTAACTCTTCATTTTTATACTCAGTTGAGAGGTTCTCATCGCTAAAATATATGCGTATTTTTTTACTCATTTTTTGATATACATCACACTTTATTATTAAAAGATAGTCAATCTTAAAGAGTAGATGCAAGTATAAAAAAGCCTGCATTCCAGCGTTGTCATTTGCTGGTAGTGTAAGTATCTTGGCATCTAGAGCATCTATCCATTTGTGTAAAAACTCATATTTTATTTTTAACTCTTCATCTTCTAATTTTGAAATATGTGAAGAGTCTTCAAGTCTGATATCTTTAAACTCACTTTTTAAGTACTCCTTATCAAAGTCGGCATTTAACGCAATCTCTCGGAGTGGAAAAAATATCTTTTGCGGAGATGCTGTTATGTTATCATAATAGAGTTTTAGCTTTATATACTCGCCATCGCTAGAGTAGTTTGAGTAAGTTAACTGGTAGTTCCTCTCTAATATATAACGCTTTAGTGCAACCCCCGCATCTGAGGTTTTCATCATCACAACTTGAGCGTAAAGACTCTCTTTGGTTACAACTCCTGTGACCCTTGCGGTTCCCTGAAATATCTCAAACTCTAGCTTGTTATCATGTCTTGCTAGTGTGATATTTTTGTTTGAGGCTTGGCTTTTAAAGTTCTCTAGAGTTTTAAAAAAAAACTCATAAGCATCTAGTGTGTCGTGTTTCTCAAACGACTCATAAGAGAGGTTGAAAAGCTCCCCTTCATCAGGAGAGAGTGTAGCATTTATGCTTCTGCCAAAAGGATGGCGAAGCTCTGTAGAT
>JAVEST010000129.1:0-5223 GCA_034006465.1 Sulfurimonas sp.
CTCCGCTTCTCTCTTTTTTTCTTTTGTCGCGATCAAACCAGACTACTTGAGAGACTTTAAGCGTAGCATCTTTAAATGTGTCATTTACAACCGCATTCAAAGCTCCAATATGTCCATCTATAGACTTTATGGCATCAGGAAGAATATGAAAAAGGTTAAATTCATCTGGAACCATAGCCTTTAAGAAACTCTCTTTTTGCTCTTTTGTAGCTATAAGCAACACCTCTTTAGAGATATCTTGGCTGGAGCTTACATCTTGCGCCATATCAAATCTTATGGCATTTATCTCATAGAGTTTTTCGACATTTTTAATCTTCTTCGCTATAGAGTCTTTTGAGTTTGAGATATAAAAATCAATCTCATCGGCGATGACTTCTCCATGGACTTCATCAGAGTTAGAGACTATAAAACTGCTTTTTTGTTCTTTGTCTTGAGTTGAAGTTACTAGAATATTCTCAGAGAGTGGAAAATCAAGCCCTCTATCGCTATAGTAGATAAACTCTTGCATCTATAAACTCCTTTTGGTAAAAAAAATATGACCAAAGTTTAGCTTCATAAAACTTTCATAATACTTAAATAGTAAAATTTATTTTACTTATAACTAAAATATAGAAATCAATTCATTTATGATATAATCATCATAAAAAAGGCTTATGAGTGATAAAGTATTTATTGGCTTTGTTTGGTTTTTTTGTTATTATATATTTTTATATACAAGATGAAAAATTTGATCAAAAGAGCTTAAGACTTGGTATATCAGTGCCTAGTAGTGGGATTATGAAAGCATGGGGCAGTGCGGTTTATAATGGAGCTGATGCCTACTTTTCTTATGTAAATGATAACAATCTTCTAGAAGATAAAAAAATATCACTTATAGTTTATGATGATATGTATGAGCCTGAGAGAACCATAAAAAATATAAAGAAGCTCATAGATGAGAAGATATTTGTTTTTTTTGGCTTTGTTGGAACTCCGACAGTTAAAAAAATCTTACCAATTGTTAAAGAAAAAAACATTCCACTCATAGCTCCATTTAGTGGGGCTGAATTTTTAAGAAAGCCAGAAAATAAAAACTTTGTAAATTTTAGAAGCTCTTATGATCAAGAGATAGATGCTATAGTGAAGTATCTTTATGAAAAAAAAGGCATAAAAAGATTTGCTGTTTTTTATCAAAATGATGATTATGGAGAAGAGGGCTTTGTCTCACTCTTAGAATCTTTAAATAAAAGAGGACTAAAGCTTGCAGGTGAGGGAACTTACAAAAGAAACACTCTCTCTATAAAACATGCACTCTATGAGATAAGAGGCGTTCAGCCTGAGGCAATACTAATGGTTGGAGCTTACAAAGCTAATGCTCTTTTTATAAAAACTGCTAAAAAAGATAGCATCTTTGAAGATACTTACTTTTGCAATATCTCTTTTGGAGATGCTGATGAGATGCTAAAACAGCTAGATAAAAACACTACAAATCTACTCTTTAGTGAGGTAGTACCTAACTACAAAGATTCTAACTTAAAGGTTGTTTTAGAGTACAAAGAGCTGATGCAGAAGTACTATCCAAACCAAGCTTTAGGATTTATATCTCTAGAGTCGTTTCTTGCTGCAAAAACAGTAGTAGCTGCCTTGCAAAATATAAAAGGAGATATAACAAGGAAGAAGTTTTTAAAAGAGATAAAAAATCTTAAAAGTGACTCTTTAGGCGCCTTAGAGATTGGTTTTAAAAACACTCAACTCCACAACAAAGTCTATCTTTATGAGTATGAAGATTCAAATTTTATAGAAGTAAGATATGAAGATTAAAAAACTGCTCTCTTCTATAGAGAAGATCCCATTTTCTTACAAAACCTCTATCTTGATGTTTATCATCATCGGGGGAATGATGTCCATCATAGCCCTCTCTCAAATTTCTATATATACTATAAAGAATGACTTTGATGTATTGTTTGAAAAAAGAACAAAGCCTATTTTAAAGCTTGAAGCCATAAAAGATGCATATCTTATAAATATACAAGAGACGATACTAGACGTCTATAACAAAAATATAGAGTTAACATGCTCATATGATGTTATAACTTTGGGTGAGCAAGTTATTAGAGATAACTGGGCAAAATATCTTGAAATAAGCTTTTCTGATGAGTACGAGGCTTCTTTTATAACAAAAACAATTAAAAAACTCTTTAGCATTGGAAATCAAAACCAAACCAAAATTTTACAAAGAAGCATCATCTCTAACATAGATGAAAAAGTACAAAGAGTAGATACTTTGGTGAGTGAAATCTTAGTTGAGTTGAAAAAGCCACAAAGCCACAAAGTAAAGGCTCTTATACAAAAAGTAAACTATGAAGTAAATGCGATCTCCATCTATCTAACAAACTTAACAAACTATGACCTAAACACGGCTATCCGTGAAAAAACAGATACTCAAAATATCTTTAACACTCTTTCTATGATACTTAATATCTCTATAGTTTTTGTTTTTGTTTTTTCTATTATGCTCTCTGTTACGATAATTATGCATTTTAAAAAGATTCACTTTGGGCTTGAAGATGCTGTAAATGAAAAAACAAAAGAGCTACTAAAACTAAATGAATCTCTTGAGAGACGCATAGCTTTTGAAGTTGCAAACTCAAGGAAAAAAGACCTTATAATGTTTCAACAAGCCAGACTTGCATCTCTAGGAGAGATGATAGCAAACATAGCGCATCAGTGGAGGCAACCACTCTCTTCTTTGATGATGATAGTACAAGGCGTTGAGACTAAGATGGAGTTAGGAAAACTTACACCAGAGATTTTAAAACAAAAAGTCGATGATGCCACGCTACTTGGTGATAATATGTCAAAAACGCTAGATGATTTTCAAAACTTCTTCAAGCCAAGTAGAGCTAAAGAGAGATTTTCTGTAAAAAGATGTATAGAGCACTCATTTATCTTATCTAAGTACTTATTAGAAAAAGAGAATATAGAATTTATACTAAATATAAAAGCTGATGAAGAGATCTATGGCTTTTACAATGAACTCTCACATGTTTTTTTAAACATCATCTCAAACGCTATAGATGCACTAAAAGATAAAGAGTATAAAAGATATATAGAGGTAGTGGTTAAAAAGTCGAAAAATAACATAAGGGTAAATATAGTAGACAATGGCGGCGGCATCGATGAAGAGATAATAGATCACATCTTTGAGCCTTACTATACAACAAAATACAAAAGTAGCGGAACTGGCATCGGGCTATATATGTCACAACAGATTGTGCAAAAGCACATGAACGGTAAAATAGAGTGTAAGAATGTTTACTATAAAATACAAGACCAAGAGTTCCAAAAATGCACACTCTTTAGTATAACTATACCGCTTAAGGATGAAAATGATAACTAGAAACTTAAACATACTAAATGGCTACAACATACTCTATTTAGAAGATGATGACTCACTTTTGTATCAAACTAAAGATATGCTCGGGGATTTCGTTGCCAATGTTTTTGCCATAAAGACATCAAGAGAGGCACTAGATGTTATAAAAAGACATAGAGTTGATGTGATAATGTCAGATATTTTGCTAGAAAATGAAAATGGCATCGACTTTTTAAGGGAGTTAAAAGAGGTTCATAATATCCATATTCCTACAATCCTCACAACTGCCCACACAGATACAAAGTACCTACTAGATGCTATAAAACTAAAAGTAGAAAACTACATTGTAAAGCCCATCAACCTAAAAGAGTTGCTAAATACTCTTCACGATATAGTGCTTCCTCTTATGCAAAAAAAAGAGATACAAAAAAACTCAAATATCATCAGAACCATCTCAGCCATCACAGACTCAAAACAAGTTGAAGTTATAAGGTTTATAGTAGAGAGTTTAGATGAAAAAGACCAGCTCTTAGCATCTTATAGTGACATCATGCAAGAGGTGAGCATCTCAAAACCAACTCTAATAAAGCTCTTTAAAGATTTGGCAAGTAAAAAAATACTTACAAAAATAGCCCACAAAACTTATCAGTTTGACCAAAGAGCTTTGGAGTTTGTATAGTAAAATGAGCAAAGCTGAGAAAAAGTAGAGTTGATAAAATAGATAAAAATTATAAAAAAAAGGCAGATAATGAGTGAGTTAGAAAAAAACAAAAACAATCCACTGCACGGTGTTAAACTAAAAGATATTTTAGAGGCTCTTGTAAAACATTATGGTTGGAAAAAACTGGGAAAGCTCATAGAGATAAGATGCTTTTTATTTGATCCAACAGTTAACTCAAGTTTGAAGTTTCTTAGGAAAACTCCTTGGGCAAGAGAAAAAGTTGAAGAGCTTTATCTTAAGATGATAGATTCGAAGTAGAGATAATTGAAGGAGCATGGATGAACTATAGATATATCGGAAAAACTGGGCTTAGAGTTACGCCAATATGCCTAGGAACTATGGGCTTTGGTAGCTGGAGCGATGAGGTTGAATCTTTTAAAATTATGGATAAAGCGTATGAGAGAGGTATAAACTTTTTCGATACAGCAGAGCTCTACCCAGTTCCTCCAAAAGAAGAGCATGTTGGAGCTACTGAGACTATTGTCGGTAAGTGGCTAAAGACAAAACAAAGAGATAGCATCATCTTAGCATCTAAGATAGCAGGAGCTGCAAATGGTTGGTTTGTTCCGCCCATTCGCCATGGTTTTACTGCTATTGATAAGTTTCACATAAAAAGAGCAGTGGAGGGGAGCTTAAGGAGACTTCAAACGGACTATATAGACCTTTACCAGATGCACTGGCCAGATACAGTAGTCCCCATAGAAGAGTCGCTTTTAGCCTTTGATGAACTTGTAAAAGAGGGTAAAGTTCGCTACTTAGGAACATCAAACGATAGTGCTTATGGGCTGACAAAAGCAAATGAGACTTCAAAAAGGCTTGGCATAGTAAGGTTTGAGTCCATTCAAAACAACTTCTCTTTAAACAACCCACGATTTTTAGATGAGCTAGCTCTTGTTTGCCAAAAAGAGCAGATCTCACTTTTGCCGTATTCGCCCATAGCTGGTGGAGTTTTAAGTGGAAAATACAACGGTGCCTTTTATCCATCAGATGCAAGATTTAGTGGGTATCTTAAAAGCAAAGATCCTCGCACAAAAGCACAAGGAACAAGATTTGTAAATGAGAAATCACTTGCATCTACAGCTAAGTATATGGAGATAGCAAAGAGTTTAGAAATCAGCCCAGTAACTCTAGCAGTAGCCTACTCAAA
>JAVEST010000015.1:0-25776 GCA_034006465.1 Sulfurimonas sp.
CATCTAAAGCAATGCTCTTTGAGCGTTTATACTTTAATAATCGTCTCTATCTCTAGTGAGTCTATCTCGACTTTTTTAGCTTTAGAGATTCTATCCTCTTGTAATTTTACAGCTAGCTCTTCATTGTCAAGTGCTAAGATTTGCATAGCAAGATATGCCGAGTTTATCGCTCCAGCTTTACCTATTGCCACTGTAGCAACTGGCATTCCAGCTGGCATCTGTACAGTTGAGAGGAGTGCATCTATTCCGCTAAGGGCTGATGCAGACATTGGCACACCAATGATAGGTTTAACAGTTTTTGAAGAGAGTACACCAGCTAAGTGTGCAGCCATTCCAGCTGCTGCAATAAAAACTTTTGCACCTTTTTTCTCTGCTTCTACAATATAGTTTGCAGTTCTCTCTGGTGAGCGATGAGCTGAAGATATAATCATCTCATAGTTTACCCCAAAAGCATCAAAGGTGTCTGAACACGACTTCATTACTTCATAATCACTCTTACTACCCATTACAATTGATACAAATTTCATCTATTTTTTTCCTTCTATAAAGTTACAAATATAACTTTATCTACATTTATTTTATTTTAAATTGAACCCTATAATCTATAAACTAGATTTCGTGTCAAGCACGGAATGACGGGATGCGAATCATCCTGAACTCTTTGTCTTTGAAAATCAAGAGCATTACAAAAGTATATCCTGAACAAACAAACCGTCATCCTGAACTTGATTCAGAATCCAGCTTGATAATTGTTCAGAACATTCACTTACACACTTTTTTATCTCTTTGGATAGGTTCCCATATCTTCATGAGCTTTGATTCTAAAGAAAGTATATGGAGCAAATTTCGTCGGTAGAGCTATAGGGTTTACATTTCCACTATGAACTTCTTGCCAGATTTTACCATTTTTTGCTCTTAGCTCTTTTAGTTTAAGATACATCACTCCATCTCTCATATAGGTTGTGCCTATCTCATTGTCAACTAACTCTACACTTGAATCTTTTGGAGCTACAACTTCAAGCTCATCATTTGGAAGAGTTTTATACTTACACAAAAAGAACTCTCCACTCTCATCCGCTTGTCCACTCACTTGATGAGAGCCTAGTTGCATTGTAAAGTCTAAACTTTGAGTATCATGTTTCTCAAAAGGTCTTGATATCAAATACGCATCTGTATATCCACGATTTTGCAAACTCTCTAACTCATACTGATATTTTTTAGGCTCATACTTGCCATCATAATAATCATCTATCGCATCTCTATAAGCTTTTGCAGTTACTGCAGCATAGTATGATGTTTTTGTTCTACCTTCTATTTTTACAGAATCCACAACCCCACTACCTAGAATCTCGTCTATATGGGATGCAAGGTTTAAGTCTTTTGAGTTCATGATATAAGTTCCAACGCCCTCATCTTCTTCTAACTTAAAAAGCGTTCCAGTATCAGGGTTTGCAGCGTAAATTTCATAAGGAAACCTACAATCATTCGCACAAGATCCACGATTTGGAACCCTTCCACTTTGAAGAGTAGAGATAAGGCATCTTCCGCTATATGCAAAACACATAGAACCATGTACAAAGACTTCAAGCTCCAAATCTGGAAGCTCTTTTTTTATAGCTATAAGGTCTTTTAGTGAAATCTCGCGAGCTGTAATAATCCTAGTAGCTCCCATGTCGTAAAAGACTTGTGCATCTAAAACATTCATAACATTTGCTTGAGTTGATAAATGTAGAGGGATTTGTGGGGCTAGCTCGTGGGCTAGTTTTAAAACACCAGGAGTTGCAACTATAAAGGCATCTGGCTCTAACTCAGCCATTGCTAATATATGTTTTTTTAAAAGTGAGAGTTGAGAATTAAAAGGAAATCCGTTTATAGTTGCATAGACTTTTTTACCACGAGCGTGAGCGTAGTCAATCCCCTCTTTAAACTCCTCCATACTAAACTCTTTGCCAGAGCGTATGCGAAGTGAGAAGTGGCTAACTCCTCCATAAACAGCATCAGCACCATAATCAAGTGCAATTTTTAATTTTTCTAATGTCCCTGCTGGGGAGAGTAGTTCAACTTTTTTCATGACTTCCCAAACTGCTCAAGTAATGCTTCAATATCATCAGTAGATGCCAACTCATTATGTGTGTCACCAGCGATATGTTGAGCTGATGAGACTCTTTTTTCATCATCTATTCTTCCCTCAAAAAGGGTGTTCATATATTTTGAGAGTGCGCGCATTACATTTATAACTCGCTCTATTTTTTGGCGATGAATATCTTGATATTGCATAATATCCATAACGCTCATAATCGAATCTCCACTAACTTGTAGCATCTCTAAAGTCTGCTTCATATCTTCTTGTGCGGATTCATTTTTTTCTAACTGAGCCTTAAAAGCTTCAACATCAGGAAATCTAGCACTAAGCTTACTAAAGAGCTCAACATTGGAAGATATAACCTCTAAAATATCTTGGGCATTTGACTCTTTTTCCAGCATATCATTACTAATAGTCTCTATAATGTCAAAAATTTCACTTGCTTTTTCTTCGCTCTCTTTTGTCACATCATCTAGTTGATGCACCATTTTATTTTCATCTGTAGCTGGTAGTGGCCAGTGATGAGATGTTTTTTCATTATATCCAACAGGAAGCTCCCTATCCGAGGAGTCCTCTTCATCATCTGTTTTGGAGGCTGATTCTTCTACACTATCATCTTCTAAGTCGTCAAAATCATCGATCTCTCCATTCATCATAGCATCTAATTCTTCTTGAGTCATTTTATTTTCCCTAGCCAAATTTATTTATTGTCACTATAATATCATAAAATTGTATAAGTTTTATTTTAGAGGACCAAAATGATAGTCGATTTACACAACCATACTCCACTTTGTAATCACGCCGAGGGTGAACTGTTTAAATATGTTGAAAAAGCTATAGCATCTGGCACAAAATACTTTGGTTTTGCTGATCATGCGCCTATGACATTTGACACAAAATATCGTATGAGTTTTGATGAGATGCAAGGCTATGAAAGAGAAGTACAAGATCTAAAAGAGAAGTATAAAGATAAAATAGAGATTCTCTTAGCTTATGAAGTTGACTTTCTTAATGGATATATGGACAAAAGAGTCTTAGAAGCGGATGTTGACTACCTTATAGGTTCTGTGCATTTTATAGATGAGTGGGGCTTTGACAATCCTGAGTTTATAGGTCATTATGAACATGAAGACATAGATGTGATTTGGCAAAAATACTTTGATGCCATAAGAGATATGGCAAAGAGCGGTCACTTCAATATAGTTGGGCATTTAGACCTTATAAAACTATTTAAATATATGCCAAAAAAAGATATAAGCCTTATCGCAAAAGAGGCACTACAAGCTATAAAAGACGCAGATATTGTAATAGAGTTAAATATGGCAGGATTTAGAAAACCAGTAGCTGAGCAATATCCGTCCATCAGCCTCCTAAGAGACGCTTATAAATTAGATATTCCCATCACTTTTAGTTCAGATGCACACGCCCCTGAGCAAGTCTCTCTCTTTAGTAAGGAGCTTGTAAAACTAGCTCGTGATATAGGTTATACAGAGTGTGCAATCTTTAAAAAGAAAAAAAGAATTATGATAGAGTTTTAACTCTTAGTATTTACAAGCCACATAGAAAACACATCTAAGTAGTCCCAAAAACTCTCTATATACTCTTTGGTTATCCCCTCATCTACAAGGGCTTCTAAGAGTGGGGCATAGAGTGCCAACCATGATTTACGACCCTCTTCATCGATGCGAAATGGAGCGTGTCTTCCAACCATTCTAGGCTCACCACGACTCTGTTCAAAATATCTTGGCCCTCCTGAAACTTGAATAAGAAAATCAAAAGCGTGTTGCTTTGCATCATCAAAATCCTCCTCATCATGAACAGGAAACAAAAATGCTATATCGCTTGTCTTTATAAGATCATAGTGGTCATAAACAAGCTTTTTAAATCTCTCTTGTCCTACTTCATGTAAAAATCCAGGATGAGGCTTCGTAACCGGTGGTCTAACGCCTATTTCTCCATCACTTATTGTTAATTTCATAAAAACCCTTAAAAAATTTGTTAGAATTATACAAAAAAAAAGAAACAATAATGAATGTATCCCCAGATTTCACTCCACCCATAAAACTTATGAAGCCATATTTTTTACTTACATCTTTTTTCTACCTATTAAGTATGTTTTGGCTGTTTTTTATAAACCCGCAAAATTCACTTGATGACTTTTCTATCATAGCGTGGGTGCATCTATATATGCTAGGCTTTGTTATGATGGCGATATTTTCAGCCATGGCACAACTAGGTCCAGTTGTAACTGAAACAAGGCATCATAAGGTCTCTGTTTTTAAGTATATTTGGATCTTTTTAACTCTAGGTTTGAGCTTGTTACAAGTTGGCTTTTATGTAGATGCTAAGCTTTTACTCTACGGTGGTGTTTTAGTCTTAGTAGCTATACTTATCTATATAGTTGAGTTTTTTTTAACACTTAGAAATGCCAGAAGAAAAACAACCATAACTACTGCCATGAAGACGAGTAACTTTTTTTTACTCCTTGGCATCATTTACGGTCTTGTTATGGCACTAGGTTTTAACTCTTATCTTGATATAGAAACTCACTCCCTCTTAAAAGCTCACACTTTTGGACTGCTTGTAGGTTTTGTAACACTTATAATAATGGGCATCTCCATCATCCTAGTTCCAATGTTTGGTTTTAGTAAACGCATAAGCGATGATGAGTTTGCTAAGAGCTTTTATACTCTTAGTCTCGGCGTTATACTTATGTTAGCATCACCTCTGTTTTTAACCACCCTATTAGAATTTGCATCTTATGGTCTGACTATTATAGCCATACTGCTCTATTTTTTTCAACTAGTAAAGATGACTAAGTCTAGAAAAAAAGTAGTTCATGATATCTGGGCTAAATCCATTTATGTGGGTTTTAGCTCTTTTATAGCCTCATTTTTACTCTTTATTATTTATCTTATAAACCAAGATGCAGAGATATTAAAAGTGGCTTCTTGGATTATGCTAGTTGGTTTTTTTGGTTTTTTGATTATAGGAAATCTTTATAAAATCATTCCATTTTTACTATGGTTTGAGATTTACTCGCCACTTATAGAAGAACAAAATGTTCCGATGCTTCATGAACTTTTACCATCAAAACTTCCAACTTTGCAGTTTATTTCTTCTACTATTGGTCTAGTGTTTTCATCTTATGGACTACTTATAAGAGAACCTGCCATCTTCTACGTAGGTGCCACTTCCTTGCTACTTGGAGCTACTTTCTTTGCTCTTACTGTATATAAAATGTTTGCAAAAAATTTATAAAGTCCTTTTAAAGATTAGCTTTGTATAATACTTCCATATAAATATAATAAGGAAATTGTGATGAGTAAATATTTAGAATTAACTGGTGCAGATTTTGAAGCGACTTTAAGTGAAGGTGTATCTTTAGTAGACTTTTGGGCTCCATGGTGTGGACCTTGTCGTATGATTGCTCCTGTGATTGAAGAGTTAGCTGAAGACTTTGATGGCAAAGCTAAAATCTGTAAAGTAAACACTGATGAAGAGCAAGATATCGCTGTTAAATTTGGTATCCGTTCTATCCCAACTATCATGTTCTTTAAAGATGGAGAAATGGTAGATCAAGTTGTTGGAGCACAATCAAAACAAGCTCTAGCTGAAAAAATCAACGCTCTTTTAGCGTAGAGTTTAAGTAGTGTCAAGAGTAAGAGGCAAGAGTCTCTTTTCTCTCTCTACTCTTCTAGCTTCATTTTTTGGTGCCGCTATGATAGCTGCTGCCTTTGCTTACTTCAACTATAAATTTGCAGAGTATAAGTTTATAGACTTTAAAGAGTTTATTTTTTATGAAAAAAGTGATATTTTTCATCCAAAAGAAGATAAGTATATAGTTATCTTTTACAGTTCCAAAGATCCAAACACTATGGAACAACTCTCTCAAACAAAACTTAAACTTCCTATCCTAGCCATCGATTACTACAATGAAGTTAGACAAAACACACAAGGCACTACTTTTTTAAGAAGTGGAACAAAGACTTCACTAAGCTTTATACAACGTTTTAATATATACGATTCCCCTTCTATCTTTTTTATAAAAAAATCACAAGAGCAGATTTATAAACAAGATAGTATGATACGAAAATTAGATAATTTAAAAGAGTTAGCCTCTCAAGTTGAGTCTTTATAAGCTTTAGTGGATTTTGAACTTTGTTCAAATATCGTGATAAACGCATGAAGGATTCCCTTCATTTTACAAAGAAAAATTAAGGAAAGAAGAATGTCAAATATTTTAGATTGTGCAATAATAGGTGGCGGGCCTGCTGGCCTTACAGCAGGATTATATACAACCCGTGGTGGTTTAGAAAATGTCGTAATGTTTGAAAAAGGTATGCCTGGCGGGCAAATCACTCAAAGTTCAGAGATAGAAAACTATCCAGGTGCAACTGGTGAGATAACTGGAATGGAGCTTATGGAGCCATGGCCTGAGCAGTGTCAAAGATTTGGTCTAAAACATGAGATGGTAGAGGTTACAAAAGTCTCTAAAGAAGGTGATTTATTTAAAATCTACAAAGGTGATGGAACTGTAGCAGATGCTCATAGTGTTATCATCTGTACAGGTTCATCTCCAAGACGCGCTGACTTTGCTGGCGAAGATGAGTTTTTTGGTCGTGGCGTGAGTACTTGTGCTACTTGTGATGGATTTTTCTATAAAGGTAAAGAAGTGGCAGTTATTGGCGGTGGAGACACAGCCCTAGAAGAAGCACTCTATCTTGCAAAAATCTGTACTAAAGTATATCTCATTCATAGAAGAGATACATTTAGAGCATCTCCAAATACTGTAGAGAGAGTGAAAAACTCTGATAAAATAGAGCTTGTTTTAAACTCCACTCCAGATGAAGTATATGGTGACAAGATGGGCGTAACTGGCATCAAAGTTAAAAATAAAGATGGCGAAATCCGTGATCTTTCAGTCCCTGGTGTATTTACTTTTGTTGGAAACGATGTAAATAATCAAACTCTTATGCAAGAAGATGGTAGCTTTTTATGCGACATGAATGCTAAGGGTGAAGTTATAGTTGATATTAGCATGAAAACTTCTGTAGCTGGCTTATTTGCTGCTGGAGATATGAGAATAGCAGCTCCAAAACAAGTTGTAAGTGCAGCAGGAGATGGTGCAGTAGCAGCTCTTCAAGCTATCTCTTATGTAGATGAGAAGCTAGCTTAATAATTCTTTAACCTAGTCACACCTCTCCTGAGGTGTGACTCATTCGGCAGTTTCTTATGCGTTGCACCTCAGGAGAGGTGCAACGAGAGAGAGTTAACAAGGCTTTTGGAAGCGATGCTTTAGCTTCGCACTGTACGGCTTCAAAGCAAAGAAGAGGTTTGCTTCCGAAAAGTCTATCAAAGTAAATAAGAGGCACAAGTGCCGAGAGCTTCCTGCTGAGGGAAACTCAGCGCGCACGACGGAGTACCCTTGGGGTATTAGCGTAGTAAAACGGACTTGTTCGTTTTGCGTGACAATTAAATGGGGAAAAGGTTCCCTTAAATTTATGGAATAAATTAAAGGAAAAATGTATGGTAAGAGTTGGGGTTTTTGGTGCAAATGGTAGAGTTGGTCAATTGATTATAGAGGATTTGAAAAAGACTGATGATATTAGCCTTAGTTCAGTATTTGTTAGAAATAAACTAAACTTCTCTATAGATCCATCGATACTCGTAAGTACAGATGTAAAATCATTTTTAAAAGCTTGTGATATCGTTATAGATTTCTCTCTTCCTGATGCTTGTGAAGTCTTGCTTGAAGCTGCTATAGAGACTCCCACACCTCTTGTTATTGGAACTACTGGGTTAAGTATGCATCAGCTAAATCTACTTAAACAAGCAAGTGAAAATATGCCTGTTCTTTATGCTACAAATATGTCTTTGGGTGTAGCGCTTTTAAATAAACTTGTTTATCAAGCATCAGCTGCCTTAGAGGGTTTTGATATAGAGATAGTTGAGATGCACCACAAACATAAAAAAGATGCGCCTAGCGGAACTGCTCTTACTCTAGGAGAATCGGCTGCATCTGCTCGCGGACTTGACTTAGATAAAGTTCGTATAAGCGGTAGAGATGGTAACATTGGTGAGCGAAGCAAAGATGAAATCTCTGTTATGGCTCTAAGAGGTGGTGATATTGTAGGTCGTCATACTGTTGGTTTTTATAATGATGGGGAGTTTATAGAACTAAACCATACGGCAACTTCTAGAAACACTTTTAGCAAAGGTGCCATTAGAGCAGCATCGTGGTTAGTTGGGAAAAAACCTGGTCTTTACTCTATAAGTGATTGTTTAGAGTTATAAGTATTATAAAAAATTTAAGACAAATCGAGTATACTTCCAAAATCAATAAAGTGTGGGCTTAGTGTTTAGAGCCTTGCTCGAGAACGTCATAATAATAGAACAAGGAATAAATTTTGCGAGAAGATGTTAATGAAAAGTGTGCAGTTGTAGGTATTTACGGTCATAAAGAAGCTTCAAGACTAGCTTACTTTGCGCTTCATGCACTTCAGCATCGCGGACAAGAAGCAGCAGGAATAAGCTCTGCTGATGGAGAGAGGCTCTACACCATCAAAAAACGCGGCTTAGTTATGCGCGTTTTTGATGAGGCTAAACTAAAAACACTTAATGGCTCAAGTGCTATTGGCCACACTCGCTACTCTACTGCTGGAAATGACTCTATCTTAGATGCTCAACCAGTATTTGCCAGATATGACTTAGGTGAGATGGCAATAGTTCACAACGGAAACTTCACAAACGCTGATGAGATTAGAAATAGACTTATAGAAAAAGGTGCGATTTTTCAAACCTTTATGGATACAGAAAACCTTATTCATCTTATAGCAAAGAGTGAGAAGAGAAAACTTCTAGCTAGAATTATAGACGCTGTTCAAAGAATTGAGGGTGCATTTTCACTTGTCTTTTTAAGTAGAACAAAGATGTTTGCAATGCGAGATCGTCACGGTTTTCGCCCACTAAGTCTTGGCCGTCTTCCAAATGGTGGCTATATTGTTGCATCTGAGACCTGTGCATTTGATCTTGTTGGCGCTGAGTTTATAAGAGATGTAGAACCAGGTGAACTTCTGATTTTTGAAGAAAATAAAGAGCCTATAAGCATAAAAGTTTTTGAGCCAACTCCAAAACACTGTATATTTGAGTATGTTTATTTCTCAAGACCAGATTCAATGGTTTTTGGTCAGTCAGTTTATAAAACAAGAAAAGCTATGGGAAAAGAGTTGGCACACATAAAACCTGTAGAAGCAGATCTAGTTATTCCTGTTCCTGATGGTGGCGTCCCAGCTGCTATTGGCTACTCTCAAGAGAGTGGCATCCCTTATGAGATGGGAATTATGAGAAATCACTATATTGGACGAACTTTTATAGAGCCAACTCAAGAGATGCGAGATCTAAAAGTTAAGATGAAACTCTCGCCTATGACAGATATCATCAAGGGCAAAAAAATCATTGTTATTGATGACTCTATCGTTCGTGGAACTACTTCAAGAAGAATAGTTAGAATGTTAAAAGAAGCTGGGGCTAGTGAAGTTCATATGCGCGTCTCCTCTCCTCCAACTACAGATCCATGTTATTATGGTGTAGATACTCCAAACAAAGATAAACTTATAGCTGCAAATATGAGCGTAGATGAGATATGCAAGTTTATTGGAGCCGACTCATTGGCTTACCTAGATGAAGCAGCACTCTTAAGAAGTGTAAATTCTAAAGGTGACAACTACTGTACAGCCTGTTTTACTGGCAAATATATCGTTTAAAATCACACCAATATTCTAATATATAAGAGTCTTAACAAAGGCTCTGTGATGAGAAGGAAAATAAAAGTGCAACAAATCTATACTTTTGGCAACTACTTAAAATCCAAATATGGATGCAAAGTTTATAAAGTTGGCATAAATATTTCTGGTTTTACTTGCCCAAATATAGATGGGACAGTTGCAAAAGGTGGCTGCACCTTTTGTCAAAATGACTCATTTAGCGCAAGTACTGGAGAGACTCAAGAGTTAAAAGGCTTTCATTTAAATCTAACATCTCAACACAATCCAAACCTAGATAAACAACTCCTACAACTCCAAACTCAGTTTGAGAGCATCTCTAAGAGACAAAAAGATGAGTATGGGGCGGAGAAATTTATAGTTTACTTTCAATCTTTTACAAATACTTATGCGCCATTTCCTACACTAAAGGCTCTTTATGATAAAGCTCTCTCATTTGAAAATGTAGTTGGGCTTAGCATCGGAACTCGCTCTGATAGCATAACCGATGAGACCCTAGAGTACTTGGCAAAACTAAACAAAGATAAAGAGATTTGGGTGGAGTTTGGGATTCAATCCATCTACGATGAGACACTTAAAAAGATCAATCGTGGACATACAAGCGAGATGAACAGAGAGTGGATAAAAAAGTCTAAAGCGTTAGGCTTAAATGTTTGTGGGCATCTTATATTTGGACTCCCTGATGAGACACAAGAGATGATGCTCTCTACTGCTAAAGAAGCGTATGGATGGGGGATTGACTCTGTTAAGTATCATCCTCTATATGTTGTTAAAAAAACATCTTTAGCAAATGACTTTTTAAGGGGAAAATTCAGACCCATAAGTGAAGATGAGTATCTTGAAGTATTGGTAAAAGCCTTGCAGATGAAACCGTCAAATGTATCAGTTCAAAGGGTTACCGCTGGGATAAATGACTCATCACTACTCGCACCTGACTGGTGCAGAGATAAAAATTCTCAAATTAGAAATATAAATCAAGCACTAAAACCATTAGGGCTTAAGTATTAGTGACCTTTGACTGTAACAAAATCTGCTACACTAGTAAAGTATGGTGGCCAGTCAAAGTAAACTCTAAAAGGCTCGGCTTGCCCAGGTTTTAAATTTTTTGCAACTACAAACTCTTTTATTATAGTTTGTGGTTTATATGAGAGATTTGCTCCACCTGTAAAAAAGCCAAAAAATCCGCTAGATTTAAAATAATTTCCACCTTTTACATTTCCAGTAGCATGACCTTTATTTATTAGCTTAATCTCAACTATAACCTCACCAATCTCATGATTACCATCATTTTTGACTATTCCGCTATATGAAATTTTTTCTATGCTCAGTAGTCTTTTGTTCTCAACTTTAAATACAGATACCTTTTTTGTGTACTTATCTACTAAAATTAGCGAAAATACTCCCAATAGTGTACTTATAAGAGCTGTTGATATAATTATAGGAAAAACAAGTTTTTCCTCTTTTTGCTTATATGCTGAAAATATCCCACCTGCAAAAATCAAAACCACAATAAGTAAAGCTAAATAGTGCCAATAATTAAATAGTGTTGTTAGTTGCATTTTGCCCCAATAGTGATATTGTAATCACCTTCATAGTTGTAAGGTTCTACTATAATCTTAAACTCCCTACTCTCACCTATATCTATATTTTGCTCTGTTATTTTGCTTGTAACTATTGGTTTAAATGAGTAGATATAGCTCTTAAAGCTATTTGTACTCACTTTTATAGCACTAGCTTTAATGCTGCATCTATTAAAAAATCTCTTTGATTCATTAGTGATAAGCCCTTTAACAACTATAGCATTATTAAAGTTTAATTTCTTCTCGCTGAGTAGTTGTGTGCTATGTTTATATAGATACTCATGCATCTTGACATATCCTATGGTTGGGACTAAGAAGAGGATGCTAAAGGATAAAAGTACGACTAAAACAGCAATTGCTGTCTTTTGTCTAAGTATGATTCCTAAAATAATTAAAAGAATAAAGAGTATAAAAGAACTACCAAAGAGGATAAGGTCATAAACAATAAGCTCTTTTACAAAGGTAGTTATCTGTGTTTTCATATCTCTTAGTTACTTCTTGAATTTTTTTCTGCTATCCCGCTCATATTAAATCTTCGAGATAGTTCTTGTTTTATACGCTCTGGAGAGATATTTTTAACACCAAGAGCTACTAGCATATGGTATGTTAAATCCGCTGCTTCATATATCATCTCGGCTTCATCATCATCTTTATAAGCTAAACAAAATTCACCTGCTTCTTCTATGACTTTTTTAAGTATAGCATTGTCACCTTTAGAGATTAGAGCGGCTGTCCATGAAGTGCTAGCATCTGCACTCTTTCGCTCTTGAATCGTATGGTAGAGTGTATCTATAACTCCATACATCTCTTTAGTATCAACTTCTATCTCTGTGCTAGCTTGGAGTGTTTCAAGCTCCGTAAAAAAACAAGATCTTCTGCCAGTATGACACGCCACACCCTCTTGAACTACTTTTATAAGAAGTGTGTCATTGTCACAATCGATATAAAAAGAGTCTATCTTTTGAATATGGCCGCTTGATTCGCCCTTTTTCCAGATGCGCTGTTTGCTTCTAGAGAAGTAGTGAGCTATTTTACTCTTTAGTGATAGCTCTAATGCTTCTTTATTCATATAAGCCATCATTAAGACTTCGTTATTTTCGACATCTTGGACTATAACTGGCAAAAGTTCACACTTTTGCCAATCTACTCTCTTTAGAGACTCAGAAAAACTCATTACTCAGCCGTTGTTCTTTTCTTAACATCTTTTGTATCAACCCAGATATTAGGAGTCGAACCACCAGGTGTTAAAAATATTTTAGCATCTGTGTTTACTTTTAATGCTTCGTTAAACTGACCTTGAACTTTTAACTGCTCAAGCTCTAAAAGCCTAGGCGTTAGTGATTGTGCTATAAGTACGTTTGCCTTCGCTTTTGCATCTGCTTCGATAGTTACAGCATCAGCTATACCTTGAGCTTCAATTCTAGCTTTTTGAGCTACACCCTCAGCTTCTGCTGCACGTCTAAGTGCTTCTTGCTTAGCTCTTGCAACTTCTTGCTCTGCTCTTTGCACCTCTTGTTTTGCAACTTGAACGCGCTCTATTTGCTCTTTTACTTTTGTAGGAAGGCCAATTTGACGGAGTTGAACTGATTGTAAATCTGCTGGTGCATTTTCAAGACCTGAAACACTTAGTCTTACATCTTTATCTATCTCTAAAGCTATTTGATTTCTAAGTTGTGGAAGTGATTCTGCATCATATCTACCTACAACATTACGAACAACATCTCTAACAACAGGAGTGATAATCTTCTCTTCCCAGCTAAAACCCCAGTTTGAAATAGTTTGAGCTGCAAACTGAGAACTTAGTCTATACTGAACAGTTAGCTCAATAGTAACAGGAAGTCCCCTTTTGTCTAGAACTGTAATAGCTGGTTTAGAACCTATTCCAGAACTCATTCCAGCATTAGCCTCAACAACTGTAGCATAGTTGATGATACGAACTTTAGTATCAACTACATAGACTTTTTGAATCACTGGGATTATAAAATGAAGACCTGGCAGGAGTGCCTGATCTTGATACTTACCATTTGTACTTAAAATTCCTCTCTCACCCTCTTGGATGATAGTAAAAGGTTTTGCTAGCACTAACAAAAGAACTACAGCGATTAAAAAGTAAGCTATACCTGCTTTACCACCACCAAAGTTAAAATCTATCTTAGGAAATTGTGGGCCACCGCCACCAGAGCCTCCTCCTGATTTTTGGTTAGGACCGCTACTCTGGCTTTTTTTCTTGTTAAAATAATCATTCATATCTGATGCCATTAAAATATTCTCCTCTTTCATTTTTTATTCTTTCCTTTAATTTATTTTATAAATTTAAGGGAACCTTCTCCCTATTCATTTATCACGCCAAAGAAACAAGTCCCTTTGGCTACGCTATCGCTTGTATTCCTTCGGCAGGAAGCCCACGGCACTTGTGCTTTTTGTTTACTTGATACACTTTTTTGAAGTAAGGTTTTTAGAAACGAGAAACCAATGGCACTCTCGTTGTACCTCCCCTGAGGTGCAACGCACTACACTTCACTCAATGTTAGTTAACATAAGTCAAATAGTGTGCATACTTTTCATTGCGGCCAAATACTATATCATAGTAAGCGCTTTGTAGTTTTTCTGTCATTACTCCACGAGCACCATTGCCTATCTCTCTAGCATCTACGAGTCTAACAGGTGTGATTTCAGCTGCTGTTCCAGTTAAAAATGCTTCATCTGCAATGTAAATTTCTTCTCTAGAAATTTTACGGCGCTCAACTTTTATACCCATATCTTGTGCCATCTCTATAACTGTTTTTTGAGTTATGGAGACTAGAGCATTATCGGCTGGAGGAGTTACAAGAGTACCGTTTACAACCATAAAAAAACTAGCTCCAGATGCTTCTGCCACATAACCCTGATCATCTAAAAGCAGTGCTTCATCATATCCACAATCAATAGCCTCATACTTCGCCATTTGAGAGTTTAGGTAGTTTGCAGCTGCTTTTGCCTTACCCATGTTTGAAGTGTTTGATGGTCTATTCATCGAAGCAATTTTAAGCTTAATGCCTTTTTGAAGTCCCTCTTCACCAAGATAAGCACCCCATTCCCAAGCACTCATAACAGTCTCAACTGGGGCATTTTTATGATAAACACCCATAACTCCGTAGCCTAAAAATGCAAAAGGACGAATATAGACGTTATCACCTGTAAATTCATTTTTTCTTACAAGTTCGATTTGAGCTTTGTTCATCTCTTCAACACTATAAGGAATGTCTATAAGAGTCATTTTAGCAGACTCTTTTAGTCTCTTAGTATGGTCATTTAGGCGAAAAATCGCATAACCTTTCTCAGTTTTATAAGCTTTTGTGCCTTCTATTACACCATTTCCATAATGAATTGTGTGTGATAATACATGTACCTTTGCATCATGCCAAGCTACAAACTCTCCATTCATCCAAATATATTTGGCTGCGTCCATTGTTTCTCCAATTATTACTTTTAAAATTGTTGATATTTTAGCTAAATTGCTATTTATTAAGTATTAAGTATGTTTTTAAGGGTATAAAGAGTGGGTATATAGGGGGAAAGTTAAGCTCACAAAACTTGAGCTTAACTAGATTTATTTTACCAATGAACCTCAGCGGTAACCATTGCAGCATCCCAATCTTGAGTTGGAGCACCTTTATAATTTCTATTATCGCTAGCCTTATATGATTGACCTGAGAGCAGCCATTTTAAGTTTTTGTTTTGTTGCCAAGCTACACCATAAATAGCACTATTTGTTTTATTTTTTAATTTACTAACTTCATTTTCTGATTCCCACGTATCGTAACGGCCAATAATAGAAAACTCTTTTTGAACTCCAAAACGAAGTGTAGAGTTTACTGAGTAACCTTTACCATTAAACTGACTTGTACCTAAGCCTTTATCTGCACCATCATTATCTGCTTGAATATACTGTGCAGCTATTAAAAAGTTTGGCATATTATAAACAGTATGAAGTCCTAATATTTTGTAGTCATAAACTTTATTAACACCATTTACCATTACTTCATTTTGAGAGTTATCAATATTGTATTGACCATAAAATGAAGCATCAAAGTAGCTATCTTTGTTAGCCTTTCTTTTTGTTTTACCATTTCCTAAAAATGCCCCTGTAAATCTCCACTCAGCAGAGTTTCCACTACCAATTGTATTTTCATCTGTAGTTCCATCTTTACCATGATAACCCTCACCATTAAATATTCCCACTTCAGATGTAAAATAATCAGTTTTTGTTTTAAAGTTAAACCCTAAATCTGCAGAGTTTGTAAGATGTCCAGCCTCACCAGATTCAATGAAAACTTTAGAAATTGAGCGCATCCACCAACCCTGATGCTCTTCATAATCTATCCAAGGACGATGAGCCATACCTATTTCAACACCAGTATATGGTAAAACTTTATCTAGATAAAGATAAGCATACTTAGCAAAAATATCTGAATAATCAGAGTTACCCGAACTATAGGTAGCATCTAGTGTAACTCGAAAGTAAGACTTTGGATTTTCAAGTAAATGAGCTTTAACTTGAACATAGTTTCTTCTCATTTCAAAGTTTCCTGTTCCGTTTTGAGCCTTTGGTCCACCATCTAAAACACTAAGATTTTTTTTATCTTTATATGTATAACCAAAATAGTGAGTACCACTAAATTCTAACTTTGAACTTTTTGAAAAAAGCGGAGTCTCTTTGCTCTTTAGCTCTACTCTATCCTCAGCTGAAGTTGTAAAGACTTGACCTTTATCGTCTGTGTAAAACTTAACATCGCTTGCATCTACTCCAAGAGCAGATATTGTTAATATTGCCAAAGATGACAAGATTGTTTTTTTCATTTTTTTATTTCCTTTTTTTAGTTGTGTAAGTATAAAATAGATTTATTACATCAAGATTACATTAACTTAAGTATAGGTAATATATAAATATTTAAAGGATATTTATGCGTTATGAAGATTTACAAAAAGCTCTTGATAGTTTAAATATTGTTACAAGAATGACTCAAAGTGAGTTAAAAAATCAATATCTTAGACTATCAAAAAAGCATCATCCAGATATGCCAGATGGTAGCGATGAGAAGTTTAAAGAGATTTCAGAAGCATATAAACTCATACAAAATTATATGAGAACATATAGATTTTCACTAGATGAAGATGAATTTTACTCTCAAAACCCTCTTGCAAACAGACCTGATGACTGGTTTAGAAGTTTTAACTCTTAACTTCTTCTTTTAGTGAATACTGAAACATTTTCTCCATAGCAATCGCTTCATCTCTTCCATATACTATAATCTCATCGGCAACTTTTAGCTCTTCATTTGGTATTTGATCTTTATACTCAACAAAGTTTAGTATATGCTTGATGCAGTTTAGTCTCGCCTTTTTCTTGTCATCACTCTTTACTATAGTCCATGGTGCAAAGTCTGTATGAGTTTGACTTAGCATCATATACTTTGCAAGTGAGTACTCATTCCAAAGCCTTTGTGACTCTTTGTCAACTTCTGAAAGTTTATACTGTTTTAGTGGGTCTGTCTCTCTTTCTTTAAATCTTTTTGCTTGTTCATCTTTTGAGACAGAGAAGTAAAACTTAAAGATTTTTATCTGCTCCTCTGTTATCATATCTTCAAACTTTGGTGCATCTTTTAAAAACTGATGATGTTGTCTCTCTGAACAAAAGCCCATTACAGGCTCTACCATAGCACGGTTATACCAACTTCTATCAAAAATTACTATCTCTCCAGCACTTGGTAGATGCTGTACATATCTTTGAAAATACCACTGCGTTTTTTCTATCTCACTTGGCTTTTCTAGGGCTACAACTCTAGCACCTCTCGGATTTAGATGCTCTGTGATTCTTTGTATCGTTCCACCCTTTCCAGCAGCATCACGACCCTCAAAAATCATAATAACTTTCAAACCATTTGCTTTGATATGGTTTTGAAGCTTTAATAGTTCTACCTGAAGTTTTAAAAGCTCTTTTTCATAAGCGATAGTCTCTTCTTTAACCCATACTTGAACCTTACCTACTTTTTTACTCTCTCTTCTTTCTTTTTCTCTTCTATCGTTTTTACTTTTTCTTTTTTCTTTTTCTTTTTCTTGCACTCTTATATTCCTTTTATCCTATAAATTTACCAGTACTTGTAACCTGTGCATCCATTATTTCAATCTCTCTAGCACCAGATATAACAACCTCAGGGTTTGGAGAGTAGTTTAGATGTTCATCTCTGCCTTCATAATTGACTTTATTTAGTATAACTTTTATCGATTCTAATCTTGCAAGTTGTTTGTCTTTTGAGCGAATAATTGTCCATGGAGCATTGTGTGAATGTGTATGTTTTATCATATTGTACTTTGTCTCGGTAAATTCATCCCATTTATCTTGAGCTTGGAGATCTATCTCACTAAGCTTCCACTGTCTTAGCGGATCATTTTGCCGTCTCTCAAACCTTCTAGCTTGCTCATCTTTTGTTACACTGTAGTAGAGCTTTATAAGTATGATGCCTTGACGGACAAGATCATTTTCAAAACCCTTAACACCCTTCATAAAGTCGTCATATTCCTTTTTAGTACAAAAATCAAAAACATGCTCAACCATAGCACGGTTATACCAACTTCTATCAAAAAGAACTATCTCACCTGCTGTAGGAAAATGCTGAACATATTTTTGATAAAACCACTGATATCTCTGCTCCTCTCTAGGTTTTCCAAGGGCAACAATTCTATAATGTTTCTCATCCATATACCTTGTAACTCGTCTTATAGTTCCGCCTTTTCCAGCAGCATCTCGTCCTTCAAAAAGGATTATCATCTTTTGGTTTGTATCTTCGAGATACTTCTGTAATTTTATAAGCTCTGCTTGATAAGGTTTTAGTTTCTGTTCGTTATTTCTTTTAATCTCTGCGTTACTTCTCGTCTCTTTTGAAGACTTCGACTCTTTGTATCCTCGAATGAGCTCATCGAGTGTTATCTCAACTCCATCAACTCTAAAAATATTTTGTTGCTTCATATATACTGAATCCTTTGTGCCATTTCATAAAGTATACATCTATTTATCTTGATACTTTCTTCAGTTTATATATATTTTATCCTTGTGTGTGCTCTATCTTTCATTTCACTTATTTGCAAGGCTATTAGCTAAAATAAAAACTCTAAATGATTAAACATTAGTCAATAGTAGAGAAAAGATTAAATGTTTTTGAGATATACTTGCGCTCATATAATCCATAGGGAGAAATGATGGGAAAGTTTGTTAACACCACTGAGGAGTTTTTTACTTTTTGTGAAGAACATGACGTTGGATTTGTAGATTTTAGGTTTACAGATATTAAGGGTACATGGCATCATGTAACTTATAGAATGTCAGCTGTAACTACAGAACAACTAGAAGAAGGATTGCCTTTTGATGGGGCATCTATAGATGCTTGGCAACCTATTAACAAGTCTGACATGCTTTTAAAACCAGATGTTAAGACTGCTTTTTTAGACCCCTTTACTGCTGATCCAACTATCATAGTTTTTTGTGATGTTTATGATATATACAAAAATCAAGCTTATGAGAGATGCCCTCGCTCCATTGCAAAAGCGGCACTTGAACATGTCGAGTCTCTTGGCATTGCTGATGCTGTATATTTTGGCCCTGAAAATGAATTTTTTATGTTTGATAACATAACTTTTGTTGACAACATTAACGAAGCTGGTTACAAAATCGACACTGAAGAAGGCGAGTGGAACTCTAACAATCCATACCCAGACATGTATAACACAGGTCACAGACCAGGAAGAAAAGGTGGTTACTTCCCAGTAGCTCCAGTTGATAGTGGTGTAGATATTAGAGCTGAGATGATGCAAGTTTTAGAGCAAGTTGGACTTGAAGTAATCCTTGGTCACCATGAAGTAGCTCAAGGTCAACATGAGATAGGCATAGTATATTCAGACCTCATTGGTGCGGCTGACAATGTTCAAAAGTACAAATATGTTATAAAGATGGTAGCTCATCTAAATGGAAAAACTGCAACATTTATGCCAAAACCAATGTTTGGTGATAATGGAAATGGAATGCATGTTCACCAATCACTTTGGAAAGATGGTAAAAACCTCTTTTATAAAAAAGGAAACTATGCAAATGTTTCTGAGATGGGACTACACTATATAGGTGGAATTTTTAAACATGCTCGCTCAGTAGCAGCTTTTACAAACCCTACAACAAACTCATATAAAAGACTTCTACCTGGATTTGAAGCACCAAATGTTTTAACTTACTCTTCTCAGAACCGCTCTGCATCTTGTCGCATCCCTTATGGTGCTGGAGAAAAGGCTACTCGTGTTGAGATGCGTTTTCCAGATTCAAGTTCATGCCCTTACCTAGCTTTTGCTGTAATGTTAATGGCTGGTATTGATGGTATAAAAAACAAAGATATTCCTATTGGACCTATGGATGAAAACCTATATGAACTATCCCTAGATGAGATTCGTGAAAAAGGAATCCCTCAACTTCCTCACACTCTTCGTGGTTCACTAGAGTCACTATTTAGAGATTTTGAGTACTTAAAACCTATCTTTAGTGATGGGCTTTTAGAAGCGTATAGACACTATAGATTTGAGCGAGATGTTTGGCCTGATGAGAGTCGTCCAACTGCTTATGAGTTTAAATCAACTTACCAGTGCTAAAAAGTGCTTAAAAATATTCCCGCTTATATTGCGGGAATCTGCAAGAATCAACCTTCACACAAAAGCCTAATATAAAATCTGATATAATTCCAACATTGATTGTAATATGTAAGAGTGTCATAATCAAAATTTCAAGTTTAAGGATTCAAAATGAATCATGTAAAAGTGGGCAAATATCGCCCTTACCCAAAAATAGATTTGCCAAACAGAGAGTGGCCTAACAACACAATTACTAAAGCTCCTAAGTGGTGCAGTGTGGATTTACGTGATGGAAATCAAGCACTAATAAACCCAATGGATATGAATAAAAAACTTGAACTTTTTACACTCTTACTAAAACTCGGCTTCAAAGAGATAGAGGTCGGTTTTCCATCTGCATCTAAAGTTGAGTTTGATTTTTTACGCCGCTTGGTTGATGATAAACTAATCCCTGATGATGTAACTATTCAGGTCTTAGTTCAAGCTAGAGAACATCTTATTGCTAAAACATTTGAAGCACTAAAGGGTGTAAAAAAAGCAACTATTCATCTTTATAACTCAACTTCTAGTGCTCAAAGAAAGATAGTTTTTGGAAAAAGTAAAGAGGAAATTATCGCTTTAGCTATAGAGGGAGTTGACTTAGTTAAAGAGTTTGAAGCTAAACATGATGGAGAGATATTTTTAGAGTACTCACCTGAGAGTTTTACAGGAACTGAGCTAGAGTTTGCAGTAGCTATCTCAAATGCAGTAACTGCGAGATGGGGTATAGCAGATGATAGAAAGGTTATCCTAAATCTTCCTGCTACTGTAGAGATGTCAACTCCAAATGTCTATGCAGATCAGATAGAGTGGATGTCAAAACACTTAGATAACCGTAAAAATGTCATCATCTCGACTCATACGCATAACGATAGAGGAACATCTGTAGCTGCAACAGAGTTAGCACTTTTAGCGGGTGCTGACAGAGTTGAGGGGACACTTTTAAGTAATGGCGAGAGAACAGGAAATGTTGACATAATAACTCTAGCACTAAATATGTTGACTCAAGGAATAGACCCTAAGTTAAATTTCTCAAACGTAGATGATGTCTTAGAAATTGTTGAGAGATGTACAGAGATGCCAACTCATCCAAGACACCCTTATGTGGGAGAGTTGGTATATACTGCATTCTCTGGCTCACATCAAGATGCTATAAACAAAGGTCTAGCATATCAAAAGAACAGCCCAGATGGCTTTTGGGAAGTTCCCTATTTACCTATCGACCCAAAAGATGTTGGTCGCTCTTATGAGTCCATCATCCGTATAAACTCCCAATCAGGAAAAGGTGGAGTAGCTTATGTACTAGAGAAAAACTTTGGCTATCAGCTTCCAAAGGCTATGCATCCTGAGATTGGTAAAGTAGTTCAAGCTGTAACAGATGAAGAGGGAAGAGAGCTAGAACCTGATGAGATATTAGACATCTTCAATAAGACATATTTTGAGGCAAAAGAGCATATCAGTTTTGTGGATGTAACAGTTGAGTCGCTAAAAAAGGTATCGACTTGCACTCTAGTTTATAACTATAAAGGCAGAGAAATTGTAGCATCTGCTCAAGGAAATGGTCCCATAGACGCTTGCAAAAATGCTTTAATGAAAGACTATGAAAATGAGTTTACGATAAATTCATATTCAGAACACTCTTGTGGAGATAAAAGTAGTGCAAAAGCTATTGCTTATATAGAGATACAGACTAAAGATATTTTGTCATGTTTTGGTGTAGGTATCGATGACGATATTGCAACCGCTTCGATAAAAGCTGTATTTAGTGCGCTAAATAGGACTTTTACTCACTAAAAGACTTACTCACTTCACATTGTAGTGAAGTGAGCCTTTAACACTTAGTCTCTATATGGATTTTTATTTGGAAACTTCTCAACAGCGAAGTAATCATCATCAAAATCATCATACTCTTCATAGTTTATGCTAAAGATTTTAGGATACCCTCTTTTTACAAGTTCCTCATCCATTAGTTCACTATTAAAACCCTTATCACGACAGAGTTCAACGATGCTATCAATATCTCCAGCACCAACACCATTAAGTTCCATCTCAAATATCACATCAGAAATGTTCATTGTGTCCTCGAAAAAAATGTTATGTTTTACATAAAAAAGTTTTGTTTGATACTTCATCAAACACAGCCAAAAAACCCCAAGATATCTAGTGTTATCTCTTTTGACTCAAAGGTCTTTTTATACTATTGGGCGACCTCTATCTGAGCTAGAAATTATACTATTTTTTGAAAAAAAAGAGTATACAAAGAGGTTTTATACCTTTAAAATTAAAACATTTTCTATTGAGCTCTCAAGGATATCAAAAGCGTAAAAACTAATTTTTCCAGTGGTGTGAAGTGCTAGTATATCGTGTGGTATATCTTCAACTTCCTTATCAAAGAGTTTAGGGTTTAAGGAGCTTTTTCGAACTTTTGTAGAGATTGCAAATCCATGAGGGATATCTATTGTTTGGATAAATTGCTCAAGATTTCTCTCACTTTGCTCCTTCATTACACTCATATACTCTATAGTATCCTCATCACTAAAGCCATAACTGTTAAGGCGCGCTTCAAAAGGAATAGTAAAAAAGTGTACAAGAGTAAGATAGGCATTAGGAAATAACTTTGCAATCTTTAAGATAGCCTCTGCTGAGCATGTAGAGAGATCAGTGGGGAGTAAAATATTGTTTGTTATAATCTCACTCTCTTTTTTTAGAATCAGTACAGGGACATCTGCACTTCTTACTATATGTTTTGTATGCGAGCCTAAATAAACCTCGCTAAAGCTGTAAGTCTCTCCACTTTTACCAATAATAATAAGCTTTGATTTAAGAATATTTGCAATTTTTGCAATCTCTTTTTTTGTGTCGCCCTCTATGCAATGAAAATGTTTCTCATCGAAGTTAGCAAATGAATGTTTTAGTTTTTCTAAACTATATTCTTTAATATAATTGATATCTTTTTTGGGCGAAAAAAAGGAGTTCTCTACAATATGAACAACATCTATAATACCACCTATTTTTTGTGTAAACTCCATCGCTTTTTTTAAAACCGTAAAACTATCTTCTGAGAAATCTATTGCGACAAGTGATTTGAATTGTTTCATAAATTCTATACCCTATTTGAATTTTTCGCTTACTTTAGCATAGTGTAGATTAACAAACGATAAGTGAAATTTTTTAGCAATCTTAGAGATACAAAATTTGCTACTCGATAATATCTTCATCATTTAGCTCATTAAACTCGCTATGCTCTATTGCATCTTCGTTAAAATACTCTATCTTATCATCCGCAACATTTAAGTTTCTAAACTTCGCTATATGAAAAATGGCATCACCTTCTTGCACAAGTGGAATCTCTGATTTTCCAATGATAACCCCAGCAAAAGGTGATTTTACTTCCATAGTAGCATCGCTTAAAGGCTCATCTATATATGCTACAACTTCATCTTTAAGAACGGTATCTCCAAGTGCTTTTATAGTCCTTAGCATCCCGCTTTTGTTAGCCCTACTCCATTGGCTATTTTTTGTAACAATTGGGAGTTTTTTTACTCTCTTAGCTACTCGTGGAAGCATATCATTAGCTCTTAAAACATTTACTATCCCATGAACACCTATGCGGATAGAGGTCTCATCAAACCTCAAAGCTCCACCTGCTTCGTACAAGAGTATAGGTACACCTTTTTCTTGTGCTACGGCTCTTAGTGAGCCATCTCTTACCTCTGAGTGAAGTATTACAGGAGCTTGAAATACTTTTGCTAAGTTAAATGTGTACTCATTGTTGATGTTTGTTCTGATTTGAGGTAGGTTTGATTTATGTATGGAAGCGGTGTGAAGGTCTATGCCCAAATCACACTTTGAGACAATCTCATCAAAAAATATCTTTGCTACACGACTAGCAAGTGAGCCTTTGACGCTTCCTGGAAAGCTTCTGTTTAAGTCTCTTCTGTCTGGCAAATATCTTGAGAGAGTCATAATGCCATAGACATTTACTATAGGAACTAAGATAAGCGTGCCTCTTAATTTTTTTAAGATTTCTAGCTTTCTGAGTCTCCTTATAATCTCTACACCGTTTAACTCATCTCCATGAATGGCAGCACTTACAAATACAATCGGACCATCCCTTTTACCTCTCATAACCCTCACTGGTAGCTGGGTTGGGGTGTTGTATAGTTTAGGTAAGTCAATATATATGGTAACATTAGTTCCTCTAGCAACCTCAACATTTCCCAAAACAAACTTATCTTTTTGCATCTACGCCCCTATACTATCTTTTTTAATCTTTCTTTTTTTGCTAGATACATCAGATTTTGGAGTTACATTTAAAGCAATATAATCCATGATTTTCCCAGCAATATCTATCTTTGTAGATTTTTCAATTCCCTCAAGTCCAGGTGATGAATTTACCTCCATAACAAGTGGTCCACGAGCTGATTCAATCATATCAACTCCGCAGATGCCAAGCCCCATAGCTTTTGCAGCGGCAAGAGCAGTTGACTTTTCTTTTCTTGTTAGCTTATGTTCGGTTGCACTTCCACCTTGATGTAAGTTTGATCTAAAATCCCCCTCTGCACCTTGACGCTTCATAGCTCCAACAACCTCACCGCCAACTATCAAAACACGGATATCAGCCCCGCCTGCCTCTTCTATATACTCTTGAACAAGTAGATTTACATCCATGCCATAAAAGGCATCTAAAACTGACTTTGCAGCTTTTTCGCTATCTACTAAAACCACCCCAACACCTTGAGTTCCTTCTAAGATTTTTAGTATCAAGGGTGCGCCACCACTGAGTGCTATAACATCTTTTGCACTTGACTTGTTAGATGCAAAGACAGTTTTAGGCATATCTACACCTTGTTTTGAGAGTATCTGCAAGCTTCTTAGTTTATCTCTACTTCTTGAGACTGCTAAACTACCTGATGTTGAGAAGACATCCATCATCTCGAAGTGTCTAATCATTGCAGTTCCATAAAAAGTTCTACTCGCACCGATGCGAGGAATGATGGCATCTGGTATAGGGAGTTGAGTGCCCAAATAGTTGATGTGCAGTTGCCCCTTCATAATCTCTATACTGCATTTCAAATAGTCTATAACTCTTACTTCCCAGCCTTTTTGTACGGCAGCTTCTACAAGTCTTTTTGTTGAGTAGAGATTTTTGTTTCTTGATAGTATATAAACTCTCATATTTTTACCTTTTCATCTTTTTTTGCTATATATTCTTTTGATACATCTACTAAAAATTTTCCACTTAAAAACTTTCTACCTATGAGCATCGGATACTTCATATCTGCCCTATCTGCCAAAGAGATAATTGTTTTGTATTTTTTACCAAAAAATTCTACACTTACTTTTATAGATGCTCTCTCTTGAAGCTTTCCATTTGAACTTCTTACTCTTTTTATAGAGTGTAGCGGCATAACTATCCTTTTGTCATGATAAGCTTCATGAACCGCGTCTTGCAGAGTAAAATGAACAAATCCTTTATCGTCTATCTCTATATCATCACAGTGCAAAGCGTTAGAATCTGCCCCTGTATCTATCTTCGCATCTAAGTCAAAAAGCTCTAAATCTAAGATAGATATAAGCTCTCTTCTTCCAATAATCTTCATTCCAGCCACCCATTAACCTCAAAAAAATTTTATAAAATCTC
>JAVEST010000097.1:0-7264 GCA_034006465.1 Sulfurimonas sp.
CTTTTGAGATACTTATCAAGCTGTTTTTTAGCTCTGCTTTTAATTGCTACTTTCGCTTATGCTGAGAACTTTGACTATCTTGACAAAAGAAACAACACTTGGCTTCAAGTATATAGCAACTCACTAAAGGCCGATAACTTAGATGATGAGATTAAAACACTAAAAAATGAAATCCAAAGAGCAAGTGGCAAGAAAAAGTCTGAACTCACACAGCTTTTAACTCTCAAAATTAGTAAAAAAAAGATACTAGATGAACTTCCACAATCTTTTGGTGGGATACTTGAGAAGGTAGGTGTAGTAGATGATGCAAAAGAGATAAATATCATAGAGTATCTCTTTAAAAACAAAAACAATAGCTTTAATATCCAAAATCAAAAATTTACTATCTTAGAAAAAGAGTACGAAGATGCACAAGAGTATTTAAACAAAGAGTTAGTAACTGCCCAGGAGAAAAAAGACACGCAAAAAGAGGAGCAGCTACGTAAAGCCATTGACTTTTTTGATAATGCAAAAGGTTTACTTGAACATAAAAAAGAGGTTTTAAAGCACTCAAAAGAAGCATATCTATATGAGCTAAAAAGCTATGAAAAAACACAGCTTCCAAGGCATGGCATCAACATCGCTGTTATTGTTTTTATCTTTTTACTATTTCACTTTCTAAAGTACTTTATCATCAAAAAAACAAAGGATGAAGACCAACTCTTTAAACTAAAAAAAGTTTTAAATATCTCTTTTTTTATTATCCTCTTTCTAGTTATCATAGCATTTAATATCAACAATATTATCTATGCAGCGACTCTTATAGGCTTTATTGCCGCTGCTATCACTATCTCCATGAAAGAGTATATTCAAAGTATAGTAGCGTGGATGCATCTCTCTTTTGGTGGGTCTGTAAAGATTGGCGATAGAGTCCTGCTCTACATGAATGGCAATCCTATTATTGGCGAGATTATAGACATCTCTCCCCTTAAGATGACCATCTATGAGAGCATCAACAACACTACATCTTTGCAACTAAAAAGGGCTGGTAGAGTTGTTTTTGTGCCAAACAACTACTTTGTAAATAACTATGTCTATAACTATACGCATGATAAGATGAAGACCATTTATGACCTTATAGAGTTTAGAATCCCTTTTGCAGCTGATACAGAAAAGGTTGAGCAAATCACAAACGAGATAACTCTTGATGTGACTGAGCGCTACATGGAGGTGGCATCAAAACAGTATGGCCATCTAAAAAAACGCTACGGTATGCGTTCTCGCGACTTCAGGCCTCGTATCCACCTCATTCCAGACCCAGTTGAGCCTTGTTTTATACTCTATATCTGGTATGTAACTCCATACCATCAGATTATGGAGTTCAAATCTCAACTAAGCCAAAAGATAGTTAAAAGACTTCATGAAGAGGGTATAGAGTTCTATGTCAAAAAATAATACGATTTTAAATGTAAAAGATAGCCTTGACAAACTTCACTTAGAGGATTTAAAAAACGAAATCCATCCATCTCTTTTTGATGTAAATGATGAGTATGATCTTCTTATAGTGCGACTTCCTATCGTTGAAGATGAGCTAAAGTTTAACTCAGTTGGCTTTGTTATTACAAAAGAGCATAATTTTCTATACGATAGAGTAGAAGATAAACTAAAGCAACTAGATGATAAGTTTGTATCAATGCATAACATCTTAAATAAGATCATAGACAAACTACTAAAATCTTTTGAAACATACAGAGATGCTGTGGTGGACATAGAAGAGGATCTATATGACAATCAAAATATAAAAACCTTTATGAAAAAATGGTTGGAGCTAAAAAGAGATATTTTGCGTATAGAGAGAACTCTTATGCACACAGAATTAACGGTGGATGAGATGATAGAGCACTATGAAAGCAGGGACGATTTTCCCATAAACGACTATATAAATCTTCATGAGCACATAGATAGAACCCTTCGCTCAGCAACACTTCAGTACTCAAAACTAGACTATCTATATAGTTTTTACACAGCTCGCATAAATGACAAGATGAACCATCTAATCTACACACTAACCATCATCTCAGCCATCTTTTTACCACTAAATCTTATAGTTGGTTTTTTTGGCATCAACACAAGTGGGCTTCCCTTTACTGAAGGAACAAACGGTACGCTTGGAGTTGTAGGCATCATCGCATTTGTATCTCTTTTAAGTGTGCTTGTTATAAACTTTGTTAAAAAAGGAGACAAGCCCCTATGAAACTATGGTTTACTAAACTTCATGAAAAGATTGAAAAAAGTGACAAATCTATTGCATCTTTAGAGGGTATATTTTACGATACTGCACAGAGCATCTTAAATGAGAAGATGCTAAAGATAGAAGATATCGAGATAGAATTAACTGAGATAGAGTTCTATTTTTATGAGAACAAAACTCACAATGACCCTTTTGTCCATCAAGATGATTTACTAAGAGATACCCATAACTATATCTATGTACATAAAAAAGCGTGGCAAAGAGGTGGAGCTGGCATCACCTTTGGAGATGGAGTATTTCTAGGCAGCATCCTAATGAGAGGCATAAAACATAAAAACTCTTACTTTGCTGGAAGTGCTACGGTAAAAAAATACCTTGCTTCTCTCATAGATAGCAACATCACGCAACATGAGGAGCTTCAAGACTATTTTGACAAACACCAAAAAGACATCTCTTTAGTCTCATCTACTAAGAAGGATTTTAAAGTCTTTACTTCATATCGCATTGGACTAAATAGAGATAAGAGCAAAGAGTATGCAGATGCTAAGTATAGGTTTGCAAGGGAAGATTATCTAGATGCGCCAAAAGATGAGAATTTTAAAAGTTATGCTAATCTTAAAAATAGAACTAAATTACTATAACATAGCTTTTTAAAATAGCTTTATTTAATAATGCTCATTTAAGCTTTAATGCTCTATTATCTTGTGATATCAAAAAGGGTTTTGACCTATACTTAACCCTTTAAAAGGAGAAAATTATGAAAAAAATTGGACTTTTTTACGCTTCCTCAACAGGAAACACTGAGAACATGGCTACAGAGATTAAAGAGTCTTTGAGTGGCTTAAATATAACAATGCACGATATTGCTCAATCTGCGAATGATGAGATGACAAAGTACGACGCTCTCATAATTGGCTCATCAACTTGGGGCGATGGAGACTTACAAGATGATTGGGAAGACTATATCGTAAACCTCGATGATGCGCAGTTGAGCGGTAAGACTGTAGCCCTTTTTGGTCTTGGAGATCAAGAAGAGTATCCTGATCATTTTCTATCTGCCATGGGAACTATCTATGAAAAAGTAGTCTCTTTAGGCGCAAATGTTGTAGGCTCATTTCCAACCGATGGCTTTGAGTTTGATGAATCAACTGCCGTTGTAGATGGCAAGTTTGTAGGTCTAGCACTTGATGAAGACAATCAAGATGACCAAAGCCAAACACGCATAAAATCATGGTGCGATTCGATTCGCCCTCACTTTGCATAATAATATCAAAAGCATTTCGATACAAAAATCTGTATCAAAATGCTTGAAATTCTGTTATATTTCACATTTTTTACTACCTCTTTAAAGACCACATTTAGGTACAATATCAAGTTTTTTAAAATTCCTCTAGGATGTCTATATGTCTAAACAATTGCTTCTTATATTTGGCTTTGTTTTTTTTGCATATTTTGTTATTGTTTACCAGGACCTCGCTGTTTTACTTAGTGGTATTGCCATCTTTATAATTGGTATGGTTTTTATGCAAGATGGCTTTAAACTACTCTCTGGTGGTGTTTTAGACAAGCTTCTTCAAAAGTTTACAAGCAACCTGTTTTACTCCATCCTAACTGGGGTTATCTCAACTTCTCTTGTTCAAAGTTCAACTATTACCTCTCTTATAGTTATCTCTTTCTTATCAGTTGAGCTGCTTACCTTAACTCAGGGTGTTGGGGTTATCTTTGGAGCAAACCTAGGAAGTACAACAACCGCATGGATAATCTCTAGCCTAGGCGTAGATGTGAAAATCTCCCTTTACGCTATGCCTCTTATAGTTTTTGGTGTTGTTTTGAGATTTGCCAAAAACAACACTTACAAAGCTTTAGGCAGTGTCCTTCTAGGTTTAGGCTTTATCTTTCTTGGCATCGCCTATATGAAAGAGGGGTTTGACACACTAAAAGACTCCATAGATCTAGCTGCCTACTCGATGGAGGGAGTGCTTGGGATTTTAATTTACATAGTTATAGGCATAGTTATAACTGTAGTCATTCAGTCTAGTGCTGCAACTCTTGCTATAGTTATCACCGCGCTAAACGCAGATAGCATCATCTATATAAATGCTCTTGCTTTAGTTATAGGTGCTAACTTAGGGACTACTCTTACAGCCATCTTAGCCTCACTTGCATCTAATGAAAATGGAAAACGAGTCGCTTTTGCTTACTTTCTTTTTAATCTTATAACAACTATTATAGTCACGATTTTTATAACTTATATCAGCGGTTTTGTGGATTTTACAGCTCCTTATATTGGCATAGATGCAAACAACTATGGTATGAAAATAGCCCTTTTTCATTCACTCTATAGCATCATCGGACTTATGCTGCTCTCTCCATTTATAGCTCAGATAGTAGCTCTCTCAAAGAGGCTTATAAAGAAAAAAGTATCTGCTCACTCCAAACCAAAGTACCTGCTTGATGTAAACTTGACACTTCCAGAAGCTGCCATTGTCTCCATCAAAAAAGAGATTATAAACCTATATGAAAATTGTCAAAGAGCGATGTTTCATGCCATAAACTTGCACACAACCAACCTTAAAACAAAAGAGGATTTAGAGGTTCAAATCTCTAAAGAAGTTACTAAAATAAACACAGATATAGATGAGATATATCAGTCAAATCTAAAGATACTCTATAGCGAAATCATCAAATACTCATCTTTTGCCCAAGAAAATATGACAAGCCCAGAGCAACAAAAAGTACACGATTTAAAGCGAAGTGCAAAGATTATAGTGGAGGTTTTAAAAGATACAAGAGATATTCAAAAAAATCTAAATTTTTATCTTAAGAGTAGAAATGATTTTATAAAAAATGAGTATAACTTACTAAGAAAAGAGCTAGCTTCTATCTTGATGGATATAAATATCATAAATGCAACAGAGGATGAAGTAGAGAGGCTTACTCAACTAGAGATGCTAAAGTCAACCATACAAGCAAATGATTTAACAAACTCTGCAAAAACAGATAAGTTAATACGAGAGGGGAAGATAAAAGCCACAATGGCAACTTCTCTTATGAACGATAGTGCGACCATCTACTCCACTCAAAAGAAGTTACTAGAGATGGCAACTATATTATTTATAGATAACAGTCTCATCAAAGAGATAGGAGGGGACATCCATGAAACTAAATAAAATCATAAGTAAAATCAAAAAGTATCTAAAAAATGAGGATCTAGCTCTAACAAAACAAGAGAAAATAAAGGAGATAATTGAAAAATTATCTCTAAAAAAAGCACAGCTCAAACAAGATATGAAAACTCTTGAGACAGAACAAGAAAGAGAGAAGATGCAAAAAGAGTTTGACGCTATCTCTAAACTTTTAAAAAAGAGCAAAAAGCTTATTTAAAAACGACCTCTGTACGATTAGGATTGTAGATGCAAAAGATAAAACTCGGACCTTGCACATATTGGGATTGTTATACTCAAAATGTCATAATTAATGATGAAATTGTACCACTTACTGCATCTATGACATCCTGCTTAGAGTATCTCATCTCTTGTCGTGGTCGGCCTGCTCAAAATTATGATATTTTTAGTCATGTTTGGGAGTATGATGACAAAGACTTTAACTCTAAGAGCGTGCGAACTCTCATAAGTGAACTTCGCAAAAAAATACCTGCTCTTAAGATAACTAACTATTATGGTGGGCTTTATGCACTTGAGAAGTATCGTGAAGGGCTTCCTGATATTGGAGAGTACTTTTTTGACATACTTGACCAAGCAAAACACGGCATAACCATTACAGACCCAAATCAAGAAGACAATCCTGTTATATATACCAATGAAGCTTTTGTAAATACTTTTGGATACTCCATAGAAGATGTGCTAGGTAAAAATCCCCGCTACCTCCAGAATCAGGACACAAATCAACCTGAATTGGGTGATATTCGTAAGGCAATTGAGACAAAGATAGATATAACTACCGTCATAAGAAACTACCATAAAGATGGCAGGCTTATCTATAACGAGGTTACAATATCACCTATTTTTGACAAAAAAACCCTAGAACTAAAGTACTATTTAGGTGTGCAAAGAGATGTTACAAAACTCTATGAGCTCTTAAGTAAGCAAAGCTCTACCTAAGAACACGAACTCACTAGACAGTTACTAGTCACTCTTGTATTATACTTGGCGAAATAGAATTAGTTCAAGTATCACAAGAGGGAAAAGACATGAAAATAAAAACAGCACAAAGCCGTATAATTATCACCGAAAACATTAAAAGCATCGCAGACTTTCAAGCTATTAAAATAGCTGTAGATTCAGCTATAGAGAGTTCTCAATATCTAACAATCGAGATACTTGACTCAATCTCTATCACATCTTCAGTTATTGGATACTTTAACATGCTAGTTCATACAAAAAATATTGACTTGCACCTACATGTTAAAAATCCCAAACTAATTGCTCTCTTAGAAGACTTAAGTCTTGTAAAAGCATTTAATGCAAAGCAGGTATAGATATGAGTATCAAAAATAAGCTCAATATAATCATAGCTATAATTGTCTCTTTTGCTCTAGTAATAATCACGATAACTTTTTTTAAAAGTTTGCAAGAGAGAACTGCTATAAAATATCAACAAGATTTAAACATAATCTCTCAGAAGCTTAGCCTATTTATCCATGAGACACAGAAAGAGAGAGGTGCTAGTGCTGGATTTTTAGGCTCTAGCGGGACTAAGTTTGGTGCTACTTTACAAAAACAAAGAGAACTAACAAATACTCGATTAAAAGAGCTTGTGCTCTTTACTAACTCTTTAGACATTGAGTCTTCTAAAGAGTTAGAAGCTGATTTTAGGGCACTCTATAAAGAGACACAAAAACTAGACTCTATCCGCTCTAAAATAGATTCACTTAGCATCCAAGCCAAAGAAGCTATAGCCTACTACACAGATATGAATGCAAAGATTTTAGATATTGTCTCCTATTCGGCTAAGATAGGAAGTGCTGCACAGACTATCAAAGATTTGAGTGCTTATGCAAACTTCTTAAAGTCT
>JAVEST010000123.1:0-5552 GCA_034006465.1 Sulfurimonas sp.
TCTATATCTGGTGGATATGCAGCTAATTTCATTCTAGCGATATTTCCTTGCATCGTCTCAAAAGATTTGTTTGCAACTACATAGATGCCATCTTCTTTGGCAATGGATTCTGGCATTGATAATTTGCCCATATATTCTTGAATTTTTTTAGAAAAATAAGAATTATTTTTTTCTTTTTTTAGTGGCAGCTCCGCTAGAGCTTCTCCGCTTAAGTTCACAGCTATAGTAAAATCAGCCGAACTGTTGAAACTAGGTGCTATGGGCACTGGATTTAAAACACCTCCATCTACTAAGAGGCTTCCATTACGAGAGTATGGTGTAAAAAACAGAGGCAAAGAGATAGATGCTCTAATGGCTTCTAGTAGTCGTCCCTCATTTATCCAGACCTCTTTTTCTTCATCTATATTTGTAGCCACCGCAGTAAATTTTATATCCAAATCTTCTATAAGTGGATTACCAACTAGCTCCTCCATTTTTTTCATAAGAGCTTCTCCTGAGACAAAGCCGCCAGAACCTTTGAAATCCAGTAGTTTCAACATATCTAAGATATCAATATTCTCTATCCACTCTACATAGTTATCTAGTTTGCCAGCCGCATAAAACCCGCCTATCAGCGCCCCAATAGAACAACCAGAGATAGACTTTATCTCATAGCCACTCTTCTCAAGCCACGCTATAACACCAACATGTGCCAAACCTCTAGCACCACCACTACCCAAAACTAAAGAGACAGTTTTTTTTCTCATCTTTACCCACTTTACTCGATTAGCAAAATTATACATATTCTTAAGCATTATTTCATTAACAAGCTAATTAATTTTTACCTAATTGTAGTTTCACATCAACTCATTTTAGGTTCATTATATATTTTTTAGCCGTATTTACGCATATCTTAAGAGAGTTTTAGATAGTATCATTATATTTTATTTTTCAAAACTAGGTGTTATATATGAGCGATTTGCTAAACAATGATGAAGTACAAACTATAAACATAGAAGAGACTCTTCAAAACAGTTACCTCGATTATTCCATGAGTGTAATCGTAGGTCGAGCCTTGCCAGATGTTCGTGATGGGCTTAAACCTGTTCACAGAAGAATTTTATATGCGATGGACAAACTAAGCCTCTCTCACGGCTCAAAGTTTAAAAAGTCTGCTCGTATAGTTGGTGATGTTATTGGTCAGTACCATCCGCACGGTGACACTGCTGTTTATGATGCGCTAGTTCGTATGGCGCAAGATTTCTCTATGAGAATGCAACTAGTAGATGGTCAAGGAAACTTTGGCTCTATTGATGGAGATAACGCTGCAGCTATGCGTTATACTGAAGCTAGAATGACAAAGTATGCAGGCGAACTTCTAAAAGATTTAGAAAAAAATACTGTAAATATGATAGATAACTACGATGGCACAACAAAAGAGCCAGATGTTATGCCAACTCGTGTCCCAAACCTACTAATAAATGGCTCATCTGGTATAGCTGTTGGTATGGCTACAAATATCCCTCCACACAACCCTAGAGAGATTTTAATGGGACTAAAAGCACTGCTAGCTGATCCTAATATCTCACTAACTGAGATTATGCAGCACATAAAGGCTCCTGACTTTCCAACTGGTGGTATCATCTTTGGTAAAAAAGGTATCATGGATGCCTATGAGACTGGTCGTGGCCGTATAAAAGTTCGTGCCAAAACTCACATAGAGCAAAAAGCAAAAAGAGAAGTTATCATTATTGATGAGCTTCCATACCAAGTTAACAAAGCTAGACTTATAGAAAACATAGCAAACCTCGTAAAAGACAAGATGATAGAAGGTGTCTCTGAGGTTCGTGATGAATCAGACCGTGATGGTATGAGAGTAGTCATTGAGCTAAAAAGAGATGCTATGAGCGAGATTGTTCTTAACAATCTTTTTAAGCAAACTAGCATGCAAACTACTTTTGGTATCATCATGCTCTCTATTTTAAACCAAGAACCTAGAATTTTTGGCATCATAGACATACTAAAGCACTTTATAAATCACCGTAAAACGGTAATCATTCGTCGTACTATTTTTGACCTTGAAAAAGCAAAAGCTAGAGCACACATCTTAGAAGGTCTCAAAAAAGCCATAGATATCATTGATGATGTTATCCGAACTATTCGTGCTTCACAAAACGAAGAAGAGGCTAAGAACAACCTTGTAAGCGAGTTTGATTTCTCTGAAATCCAAGCTGCAAGCATCGTAGCTATGAGACTTGGTCGTTTAACTGGTCTAGAGATTGAAAAGATTGAAAACGAGCTAGCTGAACTTATGAAACTCATAGAGTACCTAGAGTCAATCCTAAAAAGCGAAGAGGTTCTCCATGGCATCATAGGCGAAGAGTTTGATGAAGTTCTTGAAGTTTATGGTTCAAACAAACGAAGAACAGAGATAGAAGATGACTATGACGATATAGATATAGAAGATCTTATCCCAAATGAGCCAATGGTCGTAACTATAACCCATAGAGGCTATATAAAAAGAGTACCGCTCGTTCAGTATGAAAAGCAAAAAAGAGGTGGAAAGGGCAAGACTGCCATAACTACTTATGAAGATGACTTTATAGAGAGATTTTTCACTTGTAACACTCACGATACACTTCTGTTTGTAACAGACCGCGGTCAACTTCACTGGTTAAAAGTTTACAAGATTCCAGAGGGAAGTAGGATAGCAAAAGGTAAAGCAGTTGTAAATCTTCTTAACCTAATAGCAGATGAAAGAATCTGCTCTATCATCCCAACAACAGACTTTAGTGAAGAAAAAGGACTGGTTTTCTTTACACAAAAAGGTGTTGTAAAGAGAACAAACTTAAGTGAGTTCTCAAACATCAGAAGTAACGGTGTAAGAGCTATTGTTTTAGATGAAGATGATGCGCTAATCACAGCTAAGATAGCTGATCAAGAGATCAAATATCTCTTTATAATTACAAAACTTGCACAATGTATAAAATTTGATATAGAAAAGATTCGTGAGCAAGGTCGTAGCACTCGCGGAGTTAGAGGTATCAAATTTAAGCACGAAGATGATGAAGTTATAGATGCTAACATCATTGCAAATGATGAGCAAGAGATTTTAGTCGTATCTGAAAAAGGTATAGGCAAGCGTACATCTGCTGGCGAGTACCGCTTAACAAATCGCGGTGGTTCTGGTGTTATCGCTATGAAAATGACTAACAAAACTGGCAAATATGTGGTTGGATGTCTTATGGTAGATGAGACTATGGATATGATGGCACTAACAGTAGCTGGAAAGATGATAAGAGTCGATATGCAAACCATCTCAAAATCAAGTAGAAATACATCTGGCGTATATATAGTAAAAGGTGATGATGTTGCAAGTGTTTCAAGATGCCCAAAACAACCAGATGAAGATGATGAAGAAGATGATATAACTCCAATCAGTATATTAGATGTGGAATAGTAGTTGCTTTTTAAGTTCATATTAAAACTTGGAGTTCCAAATGAAAAAAATAATTTCACTTAGCATTATACTTGGTATAGCTTCTGTGTCTTTTATAGGGTGTGCCCAAAAAACAGATAGAGGTCCTAACTCTTATAGAGCTATGAATCAAGACTGTTGTGAGCAAAAGTGTACAAAGGATAGTTCAGTTGAGGCATCTGATAAAACTCTTAAACCAATCAAAAATATTGAAGCACGAACTGTAGTGCCTCAAGATGCGCCTATCTTAGAAAAAAATAAAACTTTAAGAATCAGCGTTGTAGGGCAAGGGGTAGCCCCAACAAACACTTCTTCTCCAGCACAAGCTTATGCCTTAGCAAAAAGAGCTGCTGTTGCTGACTCTTACAGACTTATTGCTGAGAAGGTAAAAGGTGTTTATGTTGAGGGTGATGATTTAATCCAAAATATGATGGTTAAAAGATCACATATCCGAACTTCAGTAACTGCTATGGTAAAAAATGCAAATGTTGTTGAGACAAATTTCAAAGAGGGTTTATGCGAAGTAGAGATGGAAATAGTTCTATCACACGCGCAGTTTGGCTACTAATATTTTTTAGCTCTTTTGCACTTTTAGATGCAAAAGAGTTTATAATATCTTATCGTTATGTTGTAAAAGATGCCACTCTTTACAACGAAACACTTTATATCTCAAAAGCTATGCAAAAGTGTAGTGGAACTCCCCAAGAACACTTACTACTAACAACAGATAAAAAAAATGATTTAAAAGATATTATAAAAAACAGTGAAGAAGAGTTTATAGACTTTATCCATAAACTAGGGCTTAGTGTTGAACACAAGGAAAAAACCACAAACCTTATAAACACATCCACAACAATCTTAACACTAAAAAGTACTTGTTTCAAAGTCGATTTTAATGATAATTTTGCTACAATTGCGCCTTTAAAATAGGGCTCGTAATAGGACATTTTTGTGAAGATTGCAATAGTAGAAGACGATATCAATATGAGAAAATCTTTAGAGATTGCAATGAGCGACTATAAAGAGTTTGAGATTATCACATTTAAAAATGCAATAGATGCTCTTAAAAAACTAGATGCCTCATTTGACTTAATTATCACAGATATAAATATGCCAAAGATGGATGGTATAGAGTTTGTAAAAGAGTTAAATGGAAGATATGAAGTTATCATAATGACTGGAAATGCAACACTCTCTCGTGCCATAGAGTCCATACAACTAGGTGTTAAAGACTTTTTGTTAAAACCTTTTGATGTTGATACTTTAGTTGCAGCTATAAAAAGAGAAGCTAAAATTCAAAAAGCACAAAAAAAAGCTCCTAAAACTAAGAGCAATAGTAGTGGTTTTCTAGGGAGCTCTAAGGCACTCCAAGAGGTTTTAAAAATAGCAGATAAAGCTTGTAAGACAGATGCGAGCATTTTATTACTAGGAGAGAGTGGAGTTGGTAAAGAGGTTTTTGCCGACTATATCCATAAAAATTCACCTCGTGCCAAAGGACCTTTTATTGCGATAAATATGGCAGCCATACCTGAAAATCTTATAGAGAGTGAGCTTTTTGGCTTTGAAAAAGGTGCATTTACTGATGCTGCAGAAGCTAAAGCTGGGCAGTTTGAATTAGCACAAGGTGGAACACTATTTTTAGATGAGATAGCAGAGATGCCCTACTCTCTTCAAGCAAAACTCCTTCGTGCGCTCCAAGAAAAAGAGGTAAGAAGACTCGGTTCATCAAAGAGTATAAAGATAGATATTCGTGTAGTCTCAGCTACAAATGCTAACTTAACACAAAAGATAAAAGATGGAGAGTTTAGAGAAGATTTGTACTATAGACTAAATACTATTCCTCTAAATATTCCGCCTCTTCGTCAAAGAAAAGATGAGATTTTAGAGATTGCAAAGGCGATGATAGAGATTAACTGTAAAAAATACTCATTTGAGACAAAAACATTAAGCGAAGATGCAAAAGAGCAACTCTTATCATACGCTTGGCCAGGAAATATTAGAGAGCTTTTATCGGTAATAGAGAGAGCCGTTATACTGAGTGAATCTAGCACAATTAAAGCGGATGAACTTTTTTTACAAAATAAAATACAATAAC
>JAVEST010000088.1:0-8476 GCA_034006465.1 Sulfurimonas sp.
ATCCCTCAAATAGATGTTTTCATGGATAACGGCTACACAAAAGAAGAGATGAAGATGGTGAATGAGACTAGTAAAATTCTACATAGAGAGGTTCCACTAAGTGCAACTTGTGTTCGTGTGCCTACTCTTCGTGGTCATGCTGAAGCACTTACACTTACATTTAAAGAAGATGTAGATGCGAAGATGGCTACAGATATCTTACAAAAAGCTCCAAATATAGTTATCTTAGATAAACCTAACGAGAGTCTATATCCGATGCCAGCAACTTGTGTAGATAAAAACGAAACTTTTGTAGGTCGCATACGAGCTGATAACTTTGCAAAAAACATCATTCATCTCTTTGTAGTTGCTGATAATCTAAGAGTTGGGGCTGCTACAAACGCTGTTCGAATAGCCTTAAAATGGGCAGAGATGGAAACAAAATAGTATGTTTGAAAAACTTTTTGAAAATACTCTGTGGAGTACAAGATTTATAGTTATTTTAGCTGTTATTTTTGGTCTTGTTGGTGCTGTGATTTTGTTTGCAGTTGCCAGTGTTGACATCATCTCTACAGCCAAATATGTCTTTGAGACTTATACCACAGATGCACATCCAGAAAAATTCCACGATGATGTAGTTGGTGGGATTATCGGTGCAGTTGATCTATATCTCATCGGTATAGTTATGCTAATCTTCTCGTTTGGTATCTATGAGCTTTTTATCTCAGATATAGATGCAGCAAAGCAAGAAGAGGGAGCTGAGAATAAAGTCCTAGCCATAGACTCACTAGATCAACTAAAAGACAAGATCTCAAAAGTCATAGTGATGGTACTTGTGGTTGGATTTTTTCAAAAAGTTGGCTACACTAAATACGACGGTGCGCTAGATTTGTTCTATCTAGCCCTTTCCATTACTGCGGTAGCAGTTGGTCTGTACTTTTTATCAAAAGTAGGTAAAAAGCATTAGTTTTAAGATAAGTAGACTAAAATTACATAACGATTCAAAAGGATAAGAATGAGTAAAATATTTGTAGATGCATGTTTTGGCAAGGAGACTCCGTACACTCCAGTTTGGATGATGAGACAAGCGGGTCGCTATCTACCAGAGTATATGAAAGTTCGAGCTGAGGCTGGAAACTTTTTAAACCTTTGTCATGACCCTAAAAAAGCATGTGAAGTTACGCTTCAACCCGTAGATATAGTTGGAGTAGATGCTGCAATACTCTTTAGTGATATCTTAGTTATTCCAAACGAGATGGGAATGGATTTAAAATTCATTACAGGCTCAGGTCCAAAGTTCTCAAAGCCAATAGTAACAGAAGCTGATGTAGATGCACTCATCGGTGGTGAAGAAGCTGCATCTAAACTAACTTATGTTTATGAGACTATAGAGCTTATAAAAAAAGAGCTAGATGCAAGAGGCGGAAGCACTGCACTTATTGGTTTTACTGGCGCTCCTTGGACGCTAGCGACTTATATGATTGAAGGAGAGGGTACAAAAACTTACAATGTTTGTAAAAAAATGATGTATTCAAACCCTGCACTTCTGCACAAGATTCTTGCAAAAGTTACAGAAGTTGTAAAAATCTATATGCAAAAGCAAATTGAAGCGGGAATAGATGTAGTTCAAATCTTTGACTCATGGGCAGCTGCTATTGAACCTGAAAAATATGATGAATTTTCTTGGAAATATATGGTTGAGATTGCTGACTTTTTAAAAGAGAAATATCCACACATCCCTATCATTATGTTTCCAAAAGGCATCCCTGCATTTTTAGATAAAGTATATGGAAATTTTGAAGTTTTTGGAGTAGACTGGTCAACTCCTATGAGTCTTGCTAAAGAAAAACTTGGAGAAAAGTATGTTCTTCAAGGAAATATGGAACCTTGTCGTCTCTACTCAAAAGAAGCTATTACAGAAGCTGTAGAAGAGATACAAGAGACAATGCAAGGAGAGAGACATATCTTTAACCTAGGCCACGGAATACTCCCAGATGTTCCTGTAGAAAATGCTAAGCACTTTATAAAAGAGTGTCAAAGAGTTAGTAAAAAGTAACAAAAAATGAAAACTATATTTGGTCCTATAAACTCAAGAAGATTTGGTTCTTCTTTGGGTATAGACCTCTCCCCTGCCCTAAAACAGTGCAACTTTGACTGCCTCTACTGCGAACTAGCTCCTGCTGTTACAGTAGATGCTCAAAAGAGCGTTGTAAGTGTAGAGCAAATCATTAGTGAGCTAAAAGAGCATCTTGATGAGAAGATAGATGTTATAACCATAACTGCAAATGGCGAACCTACGCTCTACCCGCACTTAGATGAACTCATAGATGCCATAAATCAGATAAAAAACAATACCCAAACTCTTATACTTACAAATAGTGCGATGCTAGTAGATAAGAGAGTTTTTAGTGCTCTTTTAAAACTAGATCAAGTCAAACTCTCCCTAGATGCCATTAGCGATGATATCTTTAACAAGATAGATAGACCTCATAAAGATATAAAAGTAGATGAAGTTGTAAAAAAAGTGCAAGAATTTAGTAGAGTTTACAAGGGTAAGCTCTTTATCGAGATACTCTTTGTTCACGGGCTAAATGACACTAAAGAAGAGATAGCAAAACTAAACCTTGCACTACTAGATATAAAAGCCTCAAGGATAGACTTAGGAACGATAGATAGACCTCCAGCTTACAATGTATCAGGGCTTAGCTACAAAGAGCTTCACGAGGCTGCTCTGCTCTTTGATAGCGAACTACCAATTCACATCGCATCTAGGATCCACGCAGAGCCAAACCATTCTAAGTACAATGAAGAGGAGATACTAAACACACTAGATAAGAGACCTCTTACGATGGATGATATAGATTTACTATTTGATAAAGAGAGTAAAGAGTGTTTAGATACTCTCATAAAAGAGCAAAAAATCATTAAAAAAAGAGTTGGAAATTTAGAATTTCTGCTCCCTGAAGTAAATGCAAAAAGAAAAAGAGAAAAATAAGCCAAAAAGCTTGACTTTTGTACCTTCGTAAAGTATAATTTCGGCTCAATATCAATCCGGATTAGCTCAGCGGTAGAGTAGGTGACTGTTAATCACTTGGTCGCTGGTTCGAACCCAGCATCCGGAGCCATATTTTATTGTTTGATTTATCCTTATCGGTGCTGAAGCACATCGATTTTGATTCCAATGGTAAAACTATTTACTTCTTTTAAACGCTTCATATATTCCGGATTAGCTCAGCGGTAGAGTAGGTGACTGTTAATCACTTGGTCGCTGGTTCGAACCCAGCATCCGGAGCCATTTATAACCATCCACACAAATATTTATTTCACACACAGATAACGATACTCCACTAAAATAGCTTTTATACCTTGTGAGTCAAAATTTATAAAGAAATGTTGTAGTTTGAATAAACTCATACTTCTTTACATCAACAGCTGGATCACTATCTTGAACCATTGAGACATTAAATTTTAAAAATAGTGTTTTTACTATATTTAGCTTTAGTTCAAGCTCATTTGACAATATATTATCTGAAAAATCATCTATCTTTGGCTGATAATACAAAACATATGAAATTGTTGACATATCGGTGATAGGAAAGGTGTAGGCGAAATATGAATTTAATCTTACATTATCCTCAGAGGGATCTATATCTGGGTCGGTATATTTTACGCTCTCAAAAAATCCGCCAAAACCAAGATATCCTTTTCCTCCCTCATAGAAGTTTAATACTCTATATCTCAATCCTCCGCCACCCAACATCTTTCTGCGTATCTCTTTAAATTTATCGTTTTCAAGTTGCACAAAAAGCTCATACCTTAAGTTCTCATCATTAGTGAGCGAGTGAACATATCTAAGGTGTGAAAATACCTCGCTTGTATCTGTTACATGTTTTGACCTTCCATACTCACCAGAGAGTTCAGCCCATGCTACATAGCTTTCATTGTTATCATAAGTAATCCTAGTGGAAGCTTTATATTTGTCTTTATCTGTGCTTCCTCTTTTTGTCTCAAGCCCTACTTCAAAGGTTCCAGATACCCCAGGTTGCTTACCAATTTCCACTGGAACAATTGAGACGAGTCCAAAAAGATATTGCGAAGCCAAGATGCCAATTAGTATAATTTTTTTCACTGATTTCCCTGTGTTTTATAGCTAAGGGACTACTGCAATCACTCTTTTTACTCATAGCAGAGTTGAGAAAAATTGCAAGCTTCTCTAAGCTTTTTTATATTTTTATTATTTTATCAAATTATGTTTAGTTTGTCTTGTAACTTAGATGGCTCATATATCAAATTTTATGACTAAAGAGACAAAACTGTGGATAGAGGAGAAATAGAGTAGGACTTGCTAAAAGATTTCTCTATAGCAAAATCCATAACTTTAGATGTTTAGTGAAGTTTTAAGCTAAAAACATCCACTTTGCAGAGATTACTATAAGAAGTCCTAAGACAATGACTAGCTTATGAAAGTGAAACTCCATAAACGCACTCTTTTTTTTCTTTGTAAATTTTTTATAGAGGTTTGATAGAACCCCAAGAGCTATAATAAGCGCTAAAGCTATTTTAAACATCAAGATTTTTTGTAAATCTGTCTCAAACATACCTGCATTTGAATTTATATACTTTGACATCATAATGCCACCTGTGAGGATTAAAAAAAGAAGAGTTAAAGGGAAAATTTTAAAACTTCTTTTTCCTAATTCTTGGCTTATCTTCTGCTCATCTTCTTTTGAAAACTTACTCTTAAGTGCTGAAATTACGGCTAAGTCAGTAAAAACGTAACCTATAAACATAATAGCGAGTATGAGATGAATTATATGTGCGTATGGATAGATGGCTTCCATGGTTTCTCCTATGAATATTTTTATGATTATACTAAAAGAGTATGAATTAAAACTTTACAATTACAAGATGGATTAATCTAGAAGATACTATCATAAAAAATTATTTAGGCGTGGAGGGTTTTAGTGTGTTTATGAAGATATTTAAGTATATTTATATCGCTCTTTTTACTATTTTGCTTATATCTTTCATCACTTTTTTTAAGCCTGCAGTTGCCTTTATGATAGAAAACTACACTTCAAATCTACTTGAGCAAAAAGTAAAAGTAAACTCGTTAATTTTTACTGATTTTACCATTGAAGCTTATATTCAAAACCCAAAAAACAAGATAGATGCAAGACTTATTACCCTCTTCCCTCTAAAAATAGAGGCAAGATTTAGCGGAGATATCGAAAGCTTTAAAAAGTATCACAGTCTAAGAGGGGATATTAAAGCAGATGCCAACATCACTTATGATGAAAAACTAATAGTAGATGCAAACGCTACTCTCTACGATGCAGATGTTCTTGTAGAGCTAAAAGAGCAAAGTGATGGCTGGTTTATTGGAGTAGATGCTAAGGCTCTAAATATAGAAAAATTCAAAACTCAAAATGCACTAGACTTTGAGTTTGATGGAGTTGTTGACTTTAAACTCATCAAACAAAACAAAGACTTCACACTAAAGAGCACCCTAGAGAATTCAGCGCTTGGCATCTTAGAGTTAGATGCAAAGGGTGAGCTTGAGGATGAGATGCTAAGGGGCAATTGCTCTCTTGCTATGCAAGGAAGAAGAGTGCATCTTGAAAAACTTTTGTTTGACTTAAAAAAGAGTGAACTTTCTATCTCTTTTAAAGAGTTTGGAGGAGATTTAAATCTTCTTTTTAAAGATGAAAAACTTAGCTTAGATGCCAAAGCCTTACATCTAGAAAAACTCTTAACTTTCATAAACTACAAAGATATCGTAAGTGGAGTTGTAGATATAAAAGGCGAGTTAGATATTAAGAGCAAAAAGAGTAGTCTATTTTTATCCTCACCTAAAATCTTGGGTTTTGAAAAAGAGCTAAAAGATGTAAAACTTAGCATCCCCTCTTTGCAGGTTTTAGATAAAAAACTTAGCTTTGGCTACACTTTAGATGCTACTTTTTTAAAAAAAACTTTTAACTTTTATGGGGGTCTTTCTTACAAAGACAGACTTCACATAGTCGCCTCAAGTAGTGACTTTAAATCAAAAAGTCGCTTTGAGATAAACAACAAAGAGATAAGCATAAGTGTAAAAGAACTAGACATAGAAGAGTTTTTTGAGTTTTTAGAGCTAAAGTCACCTGCATCTGGGGTTATAGACTTAGCTGCAAAGGGAGATTTTAAGAAGTTTATCTTCTCTCTTAACTCAGATGCGAAGCTTAGTGGAGTAAGTGTTAAAGCTTACGCTGATGGTTTTTTTACAACAGACAAAAAAGAGTTACACTCAAAGTTTAAGCTCTCCTCAAAACTAGGCAAAGAAGAGCTGCAATTAGAAGGTACAGCATCTTATAAAAAAGAGTTTAACTTAGATGCAAGTAGTTCTAGCTTTGGAGCAAAAAGCAACCTTACATTAAGAGCTAATAGATTTGAGTTTTATACTAAGAATCTTGATATGCAAAAACTCTTCGAAGCCTTTAGTAAGCCCTATTTTGCTTTTGGTAAAATAGACTTTTTAGCCAGTGGAGATTTTAAAAATATAGCTTTTAGTATCCGCTCTAAAGAGCTAAGACGAAATATGCATCTGCAAAACATAAGTGACTATATATCTTTTGATTTAAGTGGATCCTACAAAGACAACAGACTAAGTATAAGAGATAAAATCAATCTACACCATAAAACAAATATACTACCTCTAAAGATAGATGCTAACATCTCTTTAGTCGCTCCATATAATTCAAAAGGCTCTTTAGTTCATCAAAAAGACAAGATTATAGTTGAGTCATTTTCTTTTGAAGATGAGCAGATTAAAAGTAATTTTGAGGTAGATATCCATGAGCTATATCTTTATAAGGCAGCGTTTAGTAGCCCCCTCAATGGAGCGCTTCACATAGAAGCATCTCACAGTGATATACTGCGCATTAAAACAGAGAGTTTTGGCGGAACATTAAGCGTCTCTCTTGAAGGAAGTGATATCTTAGTAGATATTGACCAGGTTGAAGCCAAAAAAGTAGCATATCTTTTTGATAAAGAGTCTCCCTTAGAGAGTGGAATTATAGAGGGAGTGGCAAACTATAAGATAAAAGAGAAAAAAGCAAATACTGAGATAGTTCTAAGAGATGCGACTATTAGTGGTATAGATATTGACAAAAAGTTGAGAAATATTGATGATTTACTTAGTTTAAATATTATCAATATGTCAAAATCCATCTTCTCTCATTACTATGTTGATAAAAAACAAGAGACAAAGATTTCTCAACTACAGCTGGATTTGTCTCTTGCCAATAACAATATAAAACTTGATGATATAGCTCTAAAAACACAAGAGTTTTTAATAGTAGCTCAAGGAAACATAGAAGATAATGGTGATATCAAAAAACTTGATATAAGTATAGTAGATAAAAATGGTTGCGCAATCATTACTCAAGCCTTAAGCGCAAATATTAAAGAGCCAAAGATAGCAAGGACTTCTTCAACCCTTGTTAACCTTGCTCAAGGCATCCCAACATCTATCTTAAGCTCCACAAAAAAGTTAGTTGACTTTGGAGTAAGTTCCATAGATAACATAAGCTCTTTTGGATTGAATCAGATTCTTAGAAGTGACACAAACGTCTCTATCTCTTCTGACTTTATCTCTAAAAGTCGTTCATTTGGAAAGTTTGTTTCTGGTATGATTATGCCTAGTGGATGTAAAGTTATCTACACTGGCAAAGTTATACATCCAGCAAAAAGTCAAAAGGATACAAAATGAAAAAAAATTTTAAAGCACTAAATATTAAATGTGGCGGTTGTGCAAACACCGTAAAAGAGTCTCTAAGAGAGGATTTTGGAGAAGTTGAAGTCGATTTAGAGCAAGAACCTAGAGTTGTAAGCGTTGAGATAAAAGATGATGAGCATGAGCAACTGTTTCGTAAAAAGATGAGAAAACTAGGTTATCCGATGGAGGATGAAAAGTTAGGCAAATTTGAATCAACTGGGCTTAAAGCAAAGAGCTTTGTATCTTGTGCTGTGGGAAAAATGAACCAATAACTCAATAAGCCAACCTCATCCAAACCATTTAATATTTGGATGAGGATAGATACAAAAACGGCTCAAGCGGGATTTAAACTCCAAAAAGCAGGGATTAGGGTTTATCTATCATATAACCCATACCACGAACATTTATAACAAAATCTTCTTTTAGGTTTTTTTTGAGTCGATTTATCTCGGCTCTAATTGTTGCATTATCTACAAGTTGCTCACTCCATACATAAGTCTGAAACTGTTCAAAATCGACTACCATTCCTCTATTTCTTGCAAGTAAATCGATCATTTGGGACTGTTTTTTTGTAAGGACTTGTGGTTCATCATTAAAAAGAAGAAGACTATGTTCTTGGTCATAACTGTAATTTTTAGAGATTCTAAGATGCACTCTTGGTCTCTCTTTTTCTAGTTTTACTCGGTTGATGCGAAGAGCCAACTCTTTTAAGTGAAATGGTTTTTTCAAATAATCATGGCATCC
>JAVEST010000026.1:0-18904 GCA_034006465.1 Sulfurimonas sp.
TAACTCAAATCATCATAGATGCTAAAGATATTTTTAACAGCAGCTTCTATCTTTGAGAGCTGTCTATCCCGTGGATTTTTCATCAAATAAAGTTCTATGGACATAAGTATAACACTAAGAGGTGTATTTGTCTCATGCACTGTATATCTTAAAAATTCTTTTTGAGATTTTAACAAGTCTTGTGAAAATTTCTTCTCTTTTTTTAGGTTTTCATTGATGGATTCAAGTTTTGACATTTTTTGAAGAACTTTCTCTTCCAATCCTTGGTTTAGATCTCTTAGTGTGTGTTTTTGCTCACTTATGGTCTCTACCATGCTATTTGCATAGCCTACCATTATTTTAAAATCTTCAAAAAACATCTCTTGCGGATTTAGTTTTTGTTCAGTGTGTGCACTCTCTTTAAAAAACTTCATAAATATATCTATATCTCTTTGTAGTATCGCATTGAAAAGTTTATAAAACCCGAGCATTATCGCAAAAAGAATAAAAGCCAAAGTAGCGATAGATAGAGTCTTTTTAATCATTAAAGATTTTAACTCTTTTTCAATCTCTAAACTTTTAGCATCTACATTGTTTTCATTATAATCACTCATAATCCGCTGTTCTACTAATGTTTTCTCATACTCTTCATAATTCTCTTTAATAAGCACAGACACAAAAACTATAGTAAAAAGCAGTATGTATAAAGTAGTAAAAAGATTTGCTTGCTTAATTGTTGTTGATTTATCTTTTCGTATAAAGTTTATTTGAAGTGCGTTTAAAATTTTTTTCATGTCAAGGATTATAACAACATTTGTAAAGTTTGACTATAATTGCGCCTATTTAATAAAAGGACTCAAATGTTTAGAAAAACACAACTAAAGACTTATGACTTAAGTAAAGAGGAGTTAAGTAAACTCCAATGGGCAAAAGTATCTACAAGCAAGGGTGATATCTGGTTAAAGCTTTTTCCTGAGGAAGCTCCAAACACAGTTGCAAACTTTGCACACTTAGCAAGCAGTGGTTTTTACGACAACCTTAACTTCCACCGCGTAATCCCAGGTTTCATGGCACAAGGCGGATGTCCAACTGGAACTGGAACAGGCGGACCTGACTGGGCCATAGCGTGTGAGACTGCACAAAACACTTCTCGCCATACAAGAGGAACTCTATCAATGGCTCACGCTGGACCAAACACAGGTGGAAGCCAGTTTTTCATCACTTTTGTAGCAACTCCGCATCTTGATGGTGTTCACACAGTTTTTGGTGCTATAGAAGAAGACGATGCAGAGAGTTTTGCAGTTCTTGACTCTATTAAAGGCCAAGATGCTATCAACTCTATAGAAGTTTTAGAGTCTAAATAATAACCCTGCAAAACACCCAACTCGCTCCAATGCTCCAGCGTTGGAGGGTATATGTAGTTTTTACTATTTTAGTGATATATTACTATGTATGCATTCACCACGCTAGAGCGTGGGAATGAGAAAAGGTACCATGCATAAAAAACTTAGGATAAAAAATGCTAGTACATATCTGCTGTAGTGTTGATAGTCACTTCTTTTTACAAAAACTTCAAAATGATTTCCCGCATGAAAAACTTACAGCCTTCTTTTATGACCCAAATATTCATCCATATTTAGAGTACAGACTCAGACTTTTAGATGTTGAGCGCTCATGTAAAAAACTCGGCATCCCTTTGATTGAGGGCGAGTATGATTATGAGAGTTGGATGAGTGCAGTAAAAGGGCTTGAGAGGGAGAGAGAAAAAGGTGCACGATGCGAAGTCTGTTTCGATAGACGCTTTGAAGTTAGTGCAAAAAAAGCTCTTGAACTTCAAGAGAAGAAGATAACTACTACACTTCTTGTTAGCCCTCTAAAATCTCAAGAACAACTAAAAAGAAGCGGTGATGCTTTTTTTAAAAAGTATGGAGTTGAGTTTATTGCACTTGATTATCGCTCAAATGGTGGTACGCAAGACCAAAGCAGAGTTACAAAAGAGGAGATGCTCTACCGTCAGGACTATTGTGGTTGCATCTATGGTTTAACTATGCAAAGAGAAGAGCAAGGCCGTATTATGGATGAGATGTTTTCACCTATATCAAACAGCACACTTCCTGCTTCTATAGAAGAACGCCTTGCTATGTATAAAAAAAGAGTTGAACTCGAAGAGCAAAATATCGCCTATAAGATAATAAAAGAGAAGTTTTTAAACTACAGAGTTTTTAATTTTAAACTAACCAAAGGTAAAAGCGAAATTATCCCAGCCTACTCTCTTTGCTACTCCATGCTTGATAGAAAAAAGGCTGATGGCCGCATAGAGTTTGAAGATAAAAAAATCCACTATTTCAATCGTGATGAGATTAAGTTTATAGAATTAAACTACTTTAATGAGCTATCTAGTTCAGACTATAAAAACATAAAAGAGCTAATCTTTAATCCTCCAACATTTGATGAAGAACTTAAAATTAGATGCCAAATAGAACCAAATCCATTCTCTCTATCTGCTATCATTGTAGTTGAGTGCATTATCGATGCAAAACTCTCAATAACACTAGATGCTACTACTTATCAAGACACAAAAGAAAAATTACTCTTAATATAGCACTTTTTAATATGAATATATTGTGCACTAATCTCTAAAGTGTGAAGGAAAATGCTTTTTACTAATGATTGTATAATCTTTTTTTAGCTAAAATATCCAAAAATTATTATAAGGCTTCTTAACTATGATTATGGATGTTGTGGAAATTCAAAAGATAATACCTCATCGTTTCCCTTTTTTGCTACTTGACCGTGTAACTGACATTGTTAAAAATGAAACTCTGATTGGTTTTAAAAACGTAACTATTGGTGACAATGTTTTTCAAGGACACTTTCCAGGTCACCCTATTTACCCTGGTGTGATGATTTTAGAAGGAATGGCTCAAGCTGGTGGCATACTTGCATTTAAAAGTATGGATGATATGACAGAAGAAGAAGCTGCAAACAAAGTTGTTTACTTTATGAGCATAGATAAGGCTAAGTTTCGCGCACCTGTAAAGCCAGGCGATAGACTAGAATATCGCATAAGTGTTATAAAAAACAAGGGTGCTATTTGGATATTAGATGGCAAAGCCTATGTAGATAATGTTTTAGTTTCTCAAGCTGAGCTTAAAGCAATGATAGTAGATAAATAACTAATATTTATGAAAAAACAAAAGTTTAAAACATAGAGAGAATAAATGTCAAACAGTAAAATTTCCCCTTATGCAATTATAGAAGATGGTGCTAAGATAGGCAAAGATGTTGAGATAGGGGCATTTTGTTTTATCTCAAAAGACGCAACCATAGGCGATGGCACTAAGATAGCACAAAATACTTGCATCTATGGAAAAACCACTATTGGAAAGAACAATATTATCTTCTCGCACGCAGTCATAGGTTCAATCCCTCAAGACTTAAAATATGCTGGAGAAGAAGTTGAACTTATCATTGGTGATAATAATAAAATAAGAGAGTTTACACTCTTTAACCCTGGAACAAAAGGTGGTGGTGGAAAGACTATCATAGGAAACCACAACCTTTTTATGGGTTATGTACATTTGGGTCACGATGTTATCATCGGAAGTCATTGTATCTTAGCAAATGCAGCAACTTTGGCTGGACATGTTGAAGTTGGAGACTTTGCTGTTATTGGCGGAATGACGCCTATTCACCAGTTTGTACATATTGGAGATTATGCTATGGTAGGTGGTGCTTCTGCTCTTGCTCAAGATGTACCTCCTTTTTGTATGGCTGAGGGAAATCGTGCAACACTTAGGGGACTAAACCTTACAGGACTTAGAAGAAATATAGATAGAGAAGATATAAATGAGCTAAAATCTGCCTACAGAGAGCTATTTGAATCTGGAAAACCCCTAAAAGACATTGCAAGCGAGCTTATTGAAACATCTCAAAATCACTATGTGAAAGACTTATGCGACTTTGTTCTAAAGACAAAAAGAGGCATACCTTTTGAGAGAAAAAGTAGTTTTCAAAGAAAAAATAATAAAAATTTTAGCGATACAGATGAGTAAAAGGAAATAAAATATGATTCATAGACATTGTAGTTTTTGTGATGCAAGTGAGAGTGAAGAAAATCCACTGATAGCTGGTAATGGTGTTTACATCTGTAAAAACTGTGTAATTTCAGCTTATAAGATAATGTTTGGCGATGAAAAAGAGTCCCTAAGAGCAAATGATGAAGAGCTTTTAGAAGCTGTAAATAACCTAATGACCCCAAAAGAGTTAAATGAGTTTTTAGGTGAATACATTATAGGCCAAGAGAGAGCTAGAAAACTACTAAGTGTTGCAGTCTATAACCACTATAAAAGAATCTTTAAAACGAAACATATAAAAGATGATGATACAGAGATAGCAAAGTCAAATGTTTTACTTATAGGACCAACAGGAAGTGGTAAGACACTTATGGCTCAAACTATTGCGAGAGTTTTAAATGTCCCCATAGCTATTGCAGATGCGACAAGCTTAACTGAAGCTGGATATGTTGGAGAGGATGTTGAAAATATCTTAACAAAACTCATTCAAGCATCTGATGGTGATGTAGCAAGAGCTGAGCAAGGCATAGTTTTTATAGATGAAGTAGATAAAGTCTCACGCATGAGTGAAAATCGCTCTATTACAAGAGATGTCTCAGGCGAGGGAGTTCAGCAAGCTCTTCTTAAAATCATAGAGGGCGCAGAGGTAAATATCCCGCCAAAAGGTGGAAGAAAACATCCAAATCAAGAGTTTACTACTATAAATACTACAAATATCTTATTTATCTGCGGTGGTGCTTTTGATGGTCTTGATGAGATTTTAAAGAAAAAACAAGGCGATAATGTCTTAGGTTTTGGGCACGACAAAAAGAGTAAGCAAGAGAGAAAAATGACTTACGACATGGTAGAGCCAGATGATTTAATCTCTTATGGTCTTATACCTGAGTTAGTTGGAAGACTGCCTATCATCGCATCACTAAATGAGATAAGCGAAGAGGATATGGTTCGCATCTTAACTGAGCCTAAAAACTCTCTTATAAAGCAGTACAAAAAACTTTTTCTTATAGATGAAGTAGAACTTAACTTTGAACAAGATGCACTAAAAGCTATTGCCGCAAAAGCTATTAAAAGAAAAACAGGGGCGCGTGGACTTCGTGCAATACTCGAAGAAAATATGATAGATATAATGTATGAGCTCCCTGATTATGCAGGTTATGAGGTTCTTATAACATCAGAAGTTATTAATGACAATGTCGCACCAGTCTATATAAAAAAGTCAACTAAAAAAATCGCGTAAGTATAATATACAACAAATTTAAGGACAAAAGATATGATATTTAATAAACTAGTAGGACTTTTCTCTAACGATTTATCTATAGACTTGGGAACTGCAAACACTATTGTTATTGCAAAAGGCCGCGGTATTATTATAAATGAACCATCGGTCGTTGCAGTAAAAACAGAGAGATATGGACACCAAAAAGTTTTAGCAGTTGGCCATGAAGCTAAAGAGATGGTTGGCAAAACTCCAGGAAATATTAAAGCAATTCGTCCTATGAGAGATGGTGTTATTGCTGATTTTGATATGACTGAGAAGATGATTAGAAAGTTTATAGAAAAAGCGCATGGAAGAACATCTCTTATAAGCCCTAGAATCATTATCTGTGTACCTTATGGCTTAACTCAAGTTGAGAGAAAAGCTGTTCGTGAGTCTGCACTTAGCGCAGGAGCAAGAGAAGTATTTTTAATAGAAGAGCCAATGGCAGCTGCTATTGGAGCTGGCATCGATATCCGCGAACCACAAGGAAATCTAGTTGTAGATATTGGTGGTGGAACTACAGAAGTTGGTGTAGTATCACTTGGTGGTTTAGTTCTCTCAAAGTCCATTAGAACGGCTGGGGACAAGCTTGATAAAGGCATTATTGACTACGTAAAGAAAAAATACAACCTACTTATTGGTGAGAGAACTGCTGAAGAGATTAAGATAAACATTGGAACTGCTGTAACACTTGCAGAAGAGTTGACTATGGTTGTTAATGGCCGTGATCAAGTAGAAGGACTTCTTAGCTCAGTTGAACTTACAAGTGAAGATGCAAGAGAAGCTATGAAAGAGCCGCTAAAAGAGATAGCTGAGGCTCTTCGCGATGTACTAGAGAAGATGCCACCAGATTTAGCTGGCGATATTGTAAACCACGGTATTATTTTAACTGGTGGAGGAGCTCTAATTCGCCAACTTGATAAATATCTAGCCGATATCGTAAAAGTTCCTGTTTATGTCGCTGATGAGCCACTTCTTGCAGTTGCTCGTGGTACTGGTCGTGCCCTAGAAGAGATAGACCTACTCCAAGAACTTTTCGAAAATGAATAAAGGGCTTTTAGGCTTTTTTTTACTCTTTATAGCACTCTTTGTGAGTGCTCTGTACTACACAAACACTATTCAAGGCCCATTAATTTCGGCTCTTAACTACTTCAAATCACACTACCACAACTCAACAGAGTTTATACAAAACAGTATAGATAAGCATATTTTTCAAGCAAAAACCATAACTTCTTTAAAAGAAGAACTTCAAACTTACGAGAACAATCATTTAGTTATGCAACAGATGGCATCTGAGATAAACGACCTCTTTAAAGCAAATAACTCTGAGCTAAGTGTCAACCCAAAAGTTCAATTAGTTCGCACTCTCTCTTATCAAAAGTTTGGTGATTTAAATAGGGTCTGGTTAGATATAGAGGACTATAATGCTTCAAAAATCTATGGTTTAACATACAATGAACTTGTAGCTGGAATAGTGATTTCTCAAAATAAAAAGCCCTTAGGACTGTTAAATAGAGATATACAAAGTTCTTACTCTGTATATGTTGGCAAGATAAGAGCACCTGGAATAGCACATGGAAACAATGCAAAAAATCTAGTAGTGAAATTTATACCTGCTTGGTTTAAGATAGAAGCTGGAGATGAAGTCATAACTTCTGGTTTAGATGAGATTTTCTACAAAGGTTTAAAAGTTGGAAGAGTTGTCTCTGTTAGTAAGTCTCAAGGCTATCAAAATGCACAAATCCAACCTTACTATGAGTCGAATGACCCAAATTATTTTTACATGATAAAAGAACTTAGATAAGAGATGCTTTAGTTTTAATTGAGTGTTCTGAACAATTATTAAGTTAGATCCTAAATCAAGTTCAGGATGACACGCGTCCCTCACGTGAAGAGTACCCTTGGATAGGACTCCTCAAAGTCTCTCTTCCAAAGGAAAATTATAGTTATTTCACAGTCTCATAAGAGCCAACAAACTAGCTAGTAGATGTTTATTAACTGAAGCTAGTTGCTAAATATCAATTTCTCATCTAGCTTGTTAGTAAGACTAACTCTTGGCTGTTTGTTTTGCTACAAAAGGCTCTATCTTTTAGATTTACTCTCTAATATAGTAAAAATAACAACTGCATCTCATCAAAAATTAAGTGCTTTTTACCTATAATAAAAAAATTTATTACACTAGCTTAAATACACAAAAGCACCTCTTGTTAGAGGGCTTTGTGCAAAGGGAAAAAATGCCAAAACGCACCGACATACACACGATTTTACTTATAGGTTCTGGTCCTATTATCATTGGTCAAGGTTGTGAGTTTGATTACTCAGGGACACAAGCTGTAAAGACTTTAAAAGAACAAGGTTTTAGAGTTATTCTTATCAACTCAAATCCAGCAACTATAATGACGGACCCTGAGTTTGCAGATAGAACCTATATAGAGCCAATCACTGAAGATGTAATAGCTCGCATCATCAAAAAAGAAAAAGTAGATGCAGTTCTTCCAACTATGGGCGGACAAACAGCACTTAATGTAGCTACAAGCATGTTTGCAAAAGGTATGTTAGAGGGTGTGGAGTTTTTAGGTGCATCTCCAGAGGCTATTCATAAAGGTGAAGACCGTTCTGCTTTTAATGAAGCTATGACAAAGATAGGCATGGATTTGCCAATAAGTCGCAATGCTTATAGCGTTGATGAAGCTATTGAAGTAGCAAAAGAACTCGGTTTTCCTGTAATTTCAAGAGCCTCTTTTACACTCGCTGGTGGTGGTTCAGGCGTAGCTTACAATATGGAAGAGTTTAAAAAACTAGCACAAGAGGGCATCTCAGCTTCTCCTGTTAGCGAGATAGAAATCATGGAGTCTATGCTAGGTTGGAAAGAGTTTGAGATGGAAGTTATCCGTGATAAAGCTGATAACTGCATCATCGTCTGCTCCATTGAAAACTTTGATCCTATGGGTGTTCACACTGGAGATAGCATCACGGTTGCACCTGCTCTTACTCTAACAGATAAAGAGTACCAAAGAATGCGTGACGCATCTTTTGCAATTTTAAGAGAAGTTGGTGTTGATAATGGTGGATCAAATGTCCAGTTTGCCATAGATCCAAAAACTGGCAGAATGATAGTTATAGAGATGAACCCTCGTGTTTCTCGCTCTTCTGCTCTTGCATCTAAGGCTACAGGTTATCCTATTGCAAAAGTTGCAACTCTTCTTGCTATTGGTTACACTTTAGATGAAATCACAAACGATATCACAGGAACTCCAGCAGCTTTTGAACCATCAGTTGACTATATAGTAACAAAAGTTCCTCGCTTTACATTTGAAAAATTTCCAGAGGCTATAAATACACTAAGTACAAGTATGAAATCAGTTGGCGAAGTTATGGCAATAGGTAGAACTTTTAAAGAGTCTATGCAAAAAGCACTCTGCTCTCTTGAGACTGGCATCTGCGGTTTTGAACCAATGCAAGGTGATGATGAGTTTATAAAGCATGAGATCCGCCGTCCAAATGCAGATCGCGCACTCTATGTGGCTGAGGGATTTCGTCGTGGTATGAGCATAGAAGAGATGTTTGATACTTGTGCGATTGACCCATGGTTTTTATATCAACTCCAAGAGATAGTTGAGTCTGAGAAGACAATCACAAAAGAGATACTCCAAGATGCAGCTCTTATGAGAAGCATCAAAGCTGATGGTTTTTCAGATAAAAGAATCGCCCAGCTTATAAGCAAAGGGCAAAAAACAACAGAGATGCAAGTCTATGATGCTAGAAAAAAACTTGGCATCTCACTAGAGTACAACGAAGTTGATACTTGTGCAGGAGAGTTTGAAGCTCTTACTCCTTACCTCTACTCAACTACAAATATTGCTGCCTCTCCTGATGCTAAAAATAGAGTTAGCGATAAGAAAAAAGTCCTTATCCTTGGTGGTGGACCAAACAGAATCGGTCAAGGAATTGAGTTTGACTACTGTTGTGTTCATGCTGCTTTTGCACTAAAAGAGATGGATATAGAGACTATCATGTACAACTGTAATCCTGAGACGGTCTCAACTGACTATGATACTTCTGATGTTTTGTATTTTGAGCCTATTGACTTAGAACATGTTAGAGAAGTTATAGAAAATGAGCAACCAGATGGCATCATTGTTCACTTTGGTGGGCAAACTCCACTAAAATTAGCTGATGCCTTAACTAAGATAGGAGCAAAGATTGCAGGAACTCCATCAGCGGTTATTGACCTTGCAGAAGATAGAGAGCAGTTTTCTAACTTTGTAAAAAAATTCAACCTAAAGCAACCTGAGAACGGGCTAGCTAGAACCAAAGAAGAGTCTTACATTATAGCCCAGAAGCTAGGCTTTCCTGTTTTAGTTCGTCCATCTTTTGTTCTTGGTGGCCGTGGCATGAGAATTGTCTACACAGAAGATGAACTTAAACAATACATGGACTTAGCTATCTCAGTATCAAACGAAGCTCCTGTTCTTATAGACAAGTTTTTAGACCAAGCTATAGAGCTTGATGTTGATGCTATTAGTGATGGCAAAGATGTATATATCGGCTCTGTTATGGAACATATCGAAGAAGCTGGTATTCACTCAGGAGATAGTGCTTGTTCACTCCCTCCTGTAAACCTCTCAAAAGAGTTGATACAAAGAGTAGAAGAGCAGACCCAAACAATAGCGCTAGGGCTTGGAGTTATTGGACTTATGAATGTTCAGTACGCTATTTATAAAGATGAGATATATCTTATAGAGGTAAATCCACGAGCTTCAAGAACTGTTCCTTTTGTCTCTAAAGCTACAGGGATGCCACTTGCAAAAGTCGCAACTCGTGTTATGGTTGGAGAGACACTAAGAGACTCTCTAAAACACTATGACAAATACAATATAGTCCAAGAAGTAAATGGTCTCTTAAAGCCAAAACTAAAGGGTCATATCTCTGTAAAAGAGGCAGTTTTTCCTTTTCATAAACTCTATGGTGCAGACTTAGTTCTTTCGCCTGAGATGAAATCAACTGGTGAAGTTATGGGAATAAGCTCAAACTTTGGAGTAAGTTTTGCAAAAGCTCAACTCTCAGCAGGAAACAAAATTCCAAAGAGTGGAACATGTTTCTTATCTTTTGTAGATACAGATAAAGTTCACGCTTGCGAGATAGCATCTGGGCTTCACAAACATGGCTTTAAACTAGTAGCAACTAAAGGCACTCAAGCGGTAATTGAGAGTGCTGGCATCCCTTGTGAAGTGGTTTTAAAGATCTCTGAGGGCCGTCCAAATATTGAAGATAGTATGAAAAATGATGAGATTGCTATGGCACTAAATACATCTGATAACAACACTTCAAAAAAAGATGCAATAGTTATTCGCCAAGAAGTTTTAAAGAAAAATATCCCATACTTTACAACTCTCAGTGCTGCAAGAGCACTTATCTTAGCTCTTGATGAGATGGGTGATGGCTCATGGCTAGATTCAAAAGCAATACAAGACTTTCTCGCTTAAGCGTGAAAGTTATTCTGGCTCAAACTGACACCACTGTCGGTTTTTTATCTCAAGATGCAAAGAGGCTAAAAGAGATAAAAAAAAGGAGCCAGACTAAGCCCTTTATCAAAATTTATAGAGATTTCAAAGCTCTAAAATCATCAAAAACCAGAATCCCAAATATGTTTAAAAATAGTGTACGAAGAGCTAAAAAAACCACCTTTATAGTTAAAAACTTAGCTTTTAGAGTGAGCAAGAGTTCGCTTCATTCTCAACTCTTAAGAGACTTAGCGTGGCACTACTCTACTTCTGCTAATGAATCGGGACGTGATTTTGATATGCTCTTTTGTGCAGATAAAGCTGATATAATAGTACAAAATAGAGATGGACTTCATCAAAGAAGTTCTTCATCTTTATATATTATAAACAATCAAAAAAGGAGAAAACTAAGATGATAAAAGCTCTTCAAGCGCTACTTACTGGTATGTTTGTCACATTTATTTTAGATTTTTTCATATTTTTAGGTCTGCAAAAGCACTATATAAATTTTTATGAAGTTAAGGTTTATTACAATATCTTGTTTGTAGATCATCAAAATATCTTCTTATTTATGCTCTTTTCTGCTCTAACAGGCTTTGCAATTATCTATATAAAAAACCTAAAAATTTCAGCCCTTTTTATCTCTATTCTCTTTGTTGTTTCACTCTCAACACTCTATCCTGCTATTGGATATGCCCTAGGAGAGAAGATGTTTATGCAAAAAAATGTAACTCTTAAAAACAGTAAAAATATATTTGTTGGAGATATCTACTATGAGGGAAGAGAGATAATCACCTTTTATGATTATGCTCTGAAAAAAACCATACTACTAAAGAAAAAGGATTTAATTAGATGAAACATATTTCAAGTTTGGCAAGTGGCGTAGCACTGGGGAGTGCGGGAGTAATTATGATGAGTGTTTTGAGTGGTTGTGAGGCTCAACAACAAGAGCAGCAACAGCAAAATCGCTTTTTGGTAATTGAGCAACAAGCGAATGGCAAATATATAGTAGCTGAAGAGATGCCAACTGATGGGCCAAACAGAGCTATCATCCGTGAAAAAGATGCTAACGGAGACACAGTTGAGCGTTTTATGAGCGAAGAGGAGATGAAAGCGTTAGCCGAACAAGAGTATAAAAAAGTCCAAGATGGGACTTCTGAAACTGTAAAAGGCGGAGATAGTAGTGCTGGAATGGGTTTGGCTGGAACTATTTTAGCAGTTGCAGCTGGTTCACTTTTAGGAAATATGATAGGTAACGCTCTTATGAACAACAAAAACTTTGCAAAAAATTCAGCAGGTGCAAATAAAAGCGCCTATAGCCGCTCAGCATCTCCTAGTGCATCTAAGAGTTCATCTTCTAAAAAGAGTTTTTTTGGCGGAACAAATACCAAAAGTTCAACCCAAGGCAGCAGGAGTTATGGCGGATGATAAATTTACAAAAGATAGATAGTTTAAGTGATGCTACTCTAGAAGAGTTGGGCTTTACTTGGCATACGGATAGTGATGCAACTAAATATATAAACAACGAGCTAGTAGTTATAACTCAAGCTGAAGCCGAGGCTTTTTATGAGGCAGGAAATGAGATATATGAGATGTTTGTTGCTGCTGCTGAGCATGTGATAGAAAACAACCTTTTCTTTGAACTTGGCATCCCATTTAACCTTATTGAGATGATAAAAAAGAGCTGGGAGAGTGATGTTCACTGGCATATTTATGGTCGTTTTGATTTAGCTGGTGGGACTAATGGTAAACCTATAAAACTCATAGAGTTTAATGCCGATACCCCTACATCACTCTTTGAGACTGCCCTACTTCAATGGGCTTTGTTAAAAGAAAACAATATGAATGAAGATAAGCAATTTAACAATGTTTACGATGCAATTAAAGAGAATTTTAAAAGACTTATAACTTTAAATGACGATACAGAACTTTTTGATGAGAGATATGATGGCTGGAAGATACTCTTCTCAAGCGTAGAAGGAAATGATGAAGAAGAAGCTACAACAAGGCTACTTCAGCAGATGGCCACAGATGCAGGATTTAACACAGGTTTTGAGTATCTGCACAATGTTAGATTTGATGAAGAGGGAATCTTTGATGCAAATGAGAACCAATATGAGTACTGGTTTAAACTCTTTCCTTGGGAAGATATAGGAAGTGGTGAGCCAGAACTTGCAACCACACTAAACAGCATTATGCAAAACCAACAAGCTATCATCTTAAACCCAGCATACACACTTTTGTTCCAATCAAAGGGCATTATGAAGATTATGTATGACCTATTTGCTGATAGCCCATACCTACTTCAGACAGCATTTGAACCACTTGATGGCATTAAACAAGTTGAAAAAACTGTTTTTGGAAGAGAGGGAGCTAACACTAAAATCATAGATGCTAATGGTAAAACTCTAGAGCAAACTGATGGAGAGTATGATAATTATAAAAAAATATATCAAGAATATGTTGAGTTTAATGCAGATAAAGCTGGGGCAAAATATCAGGCTGGTCTCTTTTTTGCGTATGAGTCATGTGGACTTAGCTTTAGAAAAGGCTCTGAAATAATGGACAATATGAGTAAATTTGTAGGCCATGTTATAGCATAAGCGAGAATACCCTTCTCGCTTACCTACAAGTTTACCTTTTAATAACTACTTTTTACACTTACTAGCAGTTAGATTTTTTCTATTTTTCTCTACTGTTTTTTTGCCAATTCCCTTAACTTCTGCAAGTTCATCAACGCTTTTAAAACATTTTGTATTTCTATGTTTTATAATTGTCTCAGCTTTACTTGCACCAATACCACTAAGAGTGCTGAGTTCATCTTTACTAGCTGTATTGATATCTACTGCTGCAAACAACATACTAAATCCTAAAATAACCATAGCTAAAATCTTCATTTTAACTCCTTTTTTCTGATTTATTTTAGTATATAATAATAATTTATCTCATCAAAATCTACTCAATAATATTTAAACATATTAGCAAAAGATTACTATTTGTTACTATTAGTTTAGCTGATGGTCAAATTCTGGGACTATCTCTTTTAGTTTTTTTAGTTTGTCGGTACTACCTAAAAGCTCTTTTATATCTCTATTTAGCTTATCTATATCATAAATAGTAGGCCGAGCCACAGTTATTGACTCATACTCCGTTTGACAATCGGTATCATCTATAAGCAACTCTTCATATAGTTTTTCACCAGGACGAAGTCCACTAAACTCTATCTCTATATCTTTCTTACCACTTAGCTCTATCATCTTCTTAGCTAAATCTACTATCTTTATAGGCTCACCCATATCGAGTATAAATATCTCTCCACCACTTCCAATAGCCCCAGCTTGGAGCACTAACTCACAGGCTTCTGGAATAAGCATAAAGTATCTTGTGATATCAGGATGTGTAACTGTTATACTTTGCCCTTTTTCTATTTGAGACTTAAACTTAGGAATGACACTACCGCTACTACCTAAAACATTTCCAAATCTAACTGCAACTATATCTGTAAAGCTTTGTTTAGCATTCTGAGCGTAGAGTTCACAGATTCTTTTTGTTGTTCCCATCACATTTGTAGGTCTTACTGCTTTATCTGTAGAAATAAGCACAAACTTCTCAACTTTGTGTTTTATAGAGATATCTACTGTATTTTTAGTACCAACGATATTATTAACTATGGCTTCATCAATATTTGCTTCAACTAGTGGGACATGTTTATATGCAGCCGCATGGATTACTATTTGCGGTTTATGTAGCTCAAATGTAGCATCAAGCGCATCTCTATTTATTACACTTTGCATCACGCAAACTATCTCAACTTTTGTAATCTCTTCTGCAACTCTATAGAGGTTGTACTCACTATTGTCTAAGAGTATAAGTTTTTTAGCACCAAATTTTTCACACTGTCTTGCAATCTCACTACCGATGCTTCCACCAGCACCAGTAATAAGTATAGTTTTAGCTTTTATAAAGCTCTCTATCTTTTTTTTATCTAAATCTTGAGGATTTCTAGCCAATAAATCTTCTACACTTATATTTTGAAGCATAGGGGCATAATTTTTATCTTTAAGAATTTCTTGAATTGTAGGAAGTATTTTTATCTCTTTAAAGTAACTATTTAGTGTCTCGTGAATGTTTTTCACTCTCTCTTTAGGAGCTGTAGGGATTGCAATAACCAGTAATTCGTACTCTTTTGATTCTCCCATCAACTCTTTAAGTTTTGACTTAGATACAACCTTTACACCATCAATACTTCTTCCTTGTATAGCCACATCATCATCTACAAAGTATTTTACTCTATACTCGCTATTTCTAAACTCATCTTTTAGTTTATTCCCCGCTTTTCCAGCTCCATAAATGACCAAAGATTTAGTTTTAGGAATCCCACTCCTGTTGATATAAAAATAATATGTATACATAGAAAAAGTAAAAGCGACCAAATAAAATGAGGCCTCAGACAGCATAAATGCAATTCTAACTTCTTTATAAAAAATTATTATACTTATTAGCGTAGGTATAGCAACGACTATAGTTTTTATTAAGAATGTTTTTTGAGTAGATTTACTCCAAGAGAGCGAATAATCTTTATATATGAAAATTGAAGTTAAAATTCTTAGAATAATTATTGTTAGAGCAAAATTCCATTCAAATTTAAGATGAAAAATAAAGGAAGTCCACCAAACAGTTACAAAAGAGAGCATGATTATTATCAAAAAGTTTAGTGCTCTTTTATCTAACAATATCAATGTTACCTTCCATATGTTTAATTTTATGATCCATTTTTTTATCCTTTAAATATTAAATATTTATTTAGGCTTGTAGTATATCAAAAAGGCAGTATATAACTGCTATTTAAACCTCTTCTTCTTATCCACAAACTTCATAGTCGCATATAATAATGCTAAACTTAAGACAAAACTAACGGCTATATTTGATATAAAATAGACTAAGCAAAAAATGATAATGTTTAGTGCAAATGCATATAGTGTAACTCTACTATGACTCCATCCAGATTGAGTGAGCCTCTGATAGGCATGTTTTTTATGAGCTTGACTAAGGATCTCGCCGTTTAACTTTCTTCTCACTAAAGTAAGCGTCGCATCAAACCAAAACAGAGCATAAAGTGTGATCCAAACCCAAAAATTTGAAGGTTCTTGATTTGCATAATATATAGTAATTATTGCTATGGTATATCCTAGAAGTGTGCTTCCAACATCTCCCATAAATATCTTTGCTTTATGCCAGTTCCAGTATAAAAACCCAAGTATAGATACGCCAAGTACCACAAAGTGTGCCCCACCAAATAAAATAAATCCTGCTAGGCTTAAAAATATAAACTTTACAGCTAGATAGGAGTCTATTCCATCTATAAAATTAGTAAGATTTATATACCACAGTATCAAAAGTATTGCAAAAACAGAAGTTATAATGGGGTTTGATATCTCAAAGATGCCAAAAGTAAGAGTGTTAAACCCACCTATAATGTACAGCCCTACAAGGCCTACAAGTGTAAAAGCTATCATTCTTGTTTTTGGTTTTAATTCAACTATATCATCTACCAAACCAACAATTGCGATAACCATTCCACATAAAAGGGCAAAAAACAAACTAGACTCTATTTGATTTGTAAAATACAGATATATCAAGCCAACAAACCAAGTAACCCCAACAGCTATGCCTCCACCATGGGGAGTAGCAACTGTATGTGAACTTCTTTCATTTACCTCTGCTACAAGTGATTTTTTTATAGCGTAATTCTTTATAAGATATGTTAGTAAAAATGATAGTAAAAATAGTATTATATAGATCAAACCTCTTCTGCCTTTATCATAAGTTTTATAGCATCTTTAACACTATATGGGTTCTCTAGATTTAATTTTTCTTTTGTAGTACTACTATTTACTTCCAAGCTTCCATAGAGTCTCTTATGAAATGATGGCTTAAACAGTTTTAAAATAGTCTCAAAAAATGGCACTCTTACAAGATAAACTTTTTTACCTAAACCCTGAGCTATCAGCTCTATAAGCCTAGTAGTGCTAAGCGATTCATTATCACTAGCTAAAAATATACCTGACTTATTTTGTTTTATAACTTCATCAACCAAATGGCAAAGATTGCCAACATAAACCATACTTCTTTTGTTTTTTATGCTGCCAAATGGTAAAAGAGGAATTTTATTTACAAGATTGACAAGAGATTTTATATTTCCTGGTGCGTTATTTCCATATACTATAGGCGGCCTTATTAAACTAACTTTAAAATTATCATCTTCTAATTTTAAAAGTTGTTTTTCTGCTCTTAGTTTACTTTTACCATACTCAGTTATAGGGTTGCATCTCTCATTTTCAAAGATGACACCATTTTCTATTCCATAAACTGCTATCGTACTGATAAAGACAAACTGTCTTACACCCTTTTCTTTAGCCTCTTTAGCTAGTTGTAGTGTCTGAGTAACATTTACTCTCTCATACTCACTAGCACTAGCCCCGCCCATCTGATGGACTAAAGCGGAGAGATGAATAACTGCATCAACACCAAAACACTCCAAGCTTCCTATATCATCGTTTAAAAAGCTAAAGGTTTTTATCTTATATTTATCTCTATACTTAGTTATAAAATAACTTCCTATAAAACCATTTGAGCCTGTTATTAGAAGCTTCATTTTCTAAAAAATTTCCATTACATTTAACATAAGTCTATTTATAGTTAGCACTTAGCCTCTCTTTGAGTATCTTCTTTCCAGATTCAACACCTGGTTGGTCATATGCATTTATGTACATAAATTTCGCACTCAAAGATGTTAGAAGCTCGTACTCATACATCAACCCAGCTATACTTTTTTCACTCACGCCATCTATGGTTATCACATCACAAGGAATGTCATTTAAGTTATTTATAGACTCTATAGTCGCATCTGCTTGTTGGTTTATAAGGTATGAAAATTTTATACCATCTATATAGTCTAGCTCTTCTAAACCTTCTAGTTTAACATGTGGGATCTCTAAGTCACTTGCAAAGTCTTCTACCTTTATAACTGTAACAGTTTTATCTCTTTTTCCTTCTATAATAAGTTGTAAAAAGGAGTGCTGATCTATGGGCCCTATGATTCCTATTGGAGTGAGTCCTTGTCTGCTTGAGTTTATGTCTATTTTGCCCAAACTCTCACCCCAAAGTTGGATATACCAATCATTAAAACCCTCAAGTCTTGAAGAGTAAGAGAAGACAACATTTATATTAAAGTTGTTCTTATACTCTGCAAAAAATCTCGCTTTTTTAAGTAGTCTTACATAAGCTTCTTCTTTATCAAAAAAACTGTCATGAATCGTTTTAGCACCACTTAAGAGCTCATCTATATCTATCCCTACAATTGCTAAAGGAACCAAACCAACTGCACTAAATACTGAGAATCTTCCACCTACATTTTTAGGAATCTCAAAACTTTTTATAGAATTTTGTGACGCATAGTAGTTGAGCTTAGAATCACTCTCAGTTATAACAATAGTGTTGTCTTTATCACACTTTATCAAAGAGTTTATATATTTAAAAATTGAGACTGTCTCTATAGTAGTCCCTGATTTTGAAATGACTATAAAAAGAGTGTCTTTTAAGTCTATGGCCTCAAGTTTTGACTTTATATCTATTGGGTCAGTTGTTTCTAAAAAATAGAGCTGTTTTTTTAAATTTTTTGAATACTTTAGGTATTTATATATGGCAAAAGTTCCAAGCGTGCTTCCACCGATGCCGATGACTACAACATTTGACTGTTTCACCTCTTTTGCATACTCTTTGAAGCTAGTAGTATCTTGGTGTACAAGGTTGTAGTAGCCTATGTACTCTTTTTCTTTTACTATCTCTGCAAAAACATCTTTATCAGAGATGCAAGGGTTGTAGTTGTGCGTATATTTCATATCTAATCCTTTATATTTAATTGAACTCTCTCTTTGATCTATAAACTAGATTCTGTGTCAAGCACAAAATAACGGGATACACGTCATCCCGAACAAACAAGCTGTCCTCCTGAACTTGATTCAGGATCCAACTCAATAATTCTTTAGAGCATTCAATTTTCTAATACGTAAAAAAACTGGAAATCT
>JAVEST010000130.1:0-5180 GCA_034006465.1 Sulfurimonas sp.
GTGCTTCAAAGCTTCACCCACACGTTAGATACCCAATGGGAACAAACGTAAGAACTGGCGAGATTCATGAAGGTAAAACTTTAGCAGGTCAAGAAAGAATCGAGAGAAAAGGTAACAAAGTTACTGTTTATGCTACTGTTGTTCGTTCACATATCAACCCTGAGAGAATCACGGTTAATAAAGGTGATGAAGTAACTATGTACTTAACAAACCTTGAAAGAGCTCAAGATGAGACTCACGCATTTACAGTTAGTCAACATGATGTTCACGTTTCACTAGAGCCTGGTAAAACAGGAAGTGTTAAGTTTGTTGCTGACTTAGAGGGAGTTTTCCCATACTATTGTACAGAATTCTGTTCAGCTCTTCACTTAGAGATGATGGGTTACTTAATGGTTAAAGATCCGAATAAAAAATATACTTCGGCTCAAAAACTAAAAATGCAAACAATGTCAAATGATCAACTAATTGCTGAGTACAAAAAAACTGTTGCAGTAAATGATGCTACAGATGCTGTTATTCAGTCAGTTGTTAAGTTCTTAAAAGACAACAAATATGACAAACATAAAGTGGTAGCTGATCTTGTAACTGATGCATTTGATCAATATAACCAAATCCCTGCTCAGAAAAAACAAGCTGACGAGGCTTTCAAAAAAGGTGATTATGAGAAAGCTATCCTTTTTGAAAATATGATCTGGCAACTAATGGTTAAAACTGCTGACGTTGGTATTCGTGCAAAAGATTCACTAGTAAGAGAAATCGCTACTAAACAATCTGCTGCTGCTGCTAGAGGTGAGAGAACTTTCGCTGAAGGTGGTTGTAATGGATGTCACGTTATTGGTAAAGTATCATCAGGTCCAGACTTAACTGGTGTACTACAAAGACATGAAAATGCTGAGAAGTGGGTAAGCGACTTTATCCTACATCCAGAAAAAATGTATGAAGAACCTTATGTTAAGAGCATGATTGATTATTTCAAACTAAGAATGCCTAACCAAAACATGAGTAAAGAAGAAACAAAAGACATTATTGAATACCTAAAATGGGTTGATGATAATGCTAACTTATTCTAAAAATAAAGACTAAGTTACTCTTACATCTAGGAGTAGAGAAATTATCTTCTCTACTCCTCATCACAAATAAAAAATACTTATGTTAAATATTATATAAAAAAAGTCTCGCAAACACCTAGCCATAGGGATTTAGTCACTTATTGACAAAATTTTCAAATATCATAAATCACACTTTGAACTCTTGACATACATCAATAAAAAAGACTATAATTCTACTGTTTAATTATAGCTATGATATATAATAAAATTTACAATTTATTATATTTGTCTATTTTATTGACTTATGTCTATAATAAGTTATAGTATTTTTAGTTATAATAAAAACTATAATAATCAATGATCTTATTAAGATCTATAATTATTTTTACTCTTAAGGATAACACATGCATACAAGTTTAAAAAAGGCAAGGATCTTTGCTCTTTTAGCTTTACTTATTTTAACTGTCTCGTTTACATTTCCGATGATAGCTTTTAATGGAGTTTTAACACAGATCGACAATCATAAAGGAGATGAAATATCATCTTTTAGTACCAAGGTATGGAATCTTTACAATCAAGGTAGATACAAAAGTATCTCAACTCCTAAAGATGCACATAATGATTTAGAAAAAATGATAACTTCTTCATCAGAAATTGGAGCAGCGTCACTTCCAATTTGGGCGGTTTCACTAGAAGCTCCAAACTATCCAAAAGAAGCTTTTCCTCAAGGAATTCCTGTATTTTTTCACTTTGATGGTTTTAGTGGAGAGGTTCATGAAATGAACACAATTAATCACTATGTTGGAATGGACCCTATGTGGGTTGGTGGTGTATTTGAGAGAGAAATCGGTATCTATGCACTACTTCTACTTTCGCTTTTCATAATCTACTTTATAGCATACAACAACAAGTATTTAAACTATGTAATGCTAGTTCCTGCATCACTACCGATACTGTTTGTAGCTGACTACTCTTACTGGTTATACTGGTTTGGGCATAACTTACATGACTGGGGAGCTTTTAAGATTAAACCTTTTATGCCAACAGTGTTTGGTGATGGTAAAATAGCACAGTTTACTACTCACTCATATCCGACTATCGGTTTTTATATGATAGTTCTTATCGGTTTGTTTAGTCTTTTAGCTTTTTTTGCAAAACAAAAGGCACTAAAAGAGATGCAAGCGTAAATAAATTTTAGGGTTTAACATGTTTAAAATAATCTTTAGTATTTCTTTTTTTATCACTACTCTTTTTGGAGCAAACTCTCTTCAAAAAGCTATAGATGCTGCACCGCATGGCTCGATATTAAAGCTTAGTGCTGGTGTTTATAAAGGAAATATAGTAATCAATAAGCCTATCACTATTATAGGAATAGAAGATGGTGTAGTTATTGATGGAGAGGGTTTAGGAACTGTTATAAATATTAAAAGTTCATATGTAACTCTTAAAAATCTAAAGATCGTTGGTAGTGGTGATAGACACGACAATATAGATTCGGCTATTACAGTAGTTGAATCAAAGCATTGTGAAATTAGCAACTGTGTGATAGATGACTGTCTATTTGGTATAGATTTGCAGATGGTAAACAACTCCATCATATCTAACAACACCATCACTTCAAAAGATTTAGAATTAGGAGTTCGTGGAGATGGGCTCAGACTTTGGTATTCAAATGACAACATCGTTAAGAAGAACTCTCTTATAAAATCAAGAGATATGGTTATTTGGTACTCTCATGGAAATGAGATTGTAGAAAATTATGGTGAGTATTGTAGATACTCTCTACATTTTATGTATGCTGGTAAAAATTTAGTAAAAGATAATAACTATAAGTTTAATAGTGTTGGTATATTTTTCATGTATTCAAAAGATACAGTGGCTATAGGAAATAGTGTACAGAGTTCATTAGGAGCAACTGGTATGGGCATCGGACTTAAAGATGTTTCAAACTTTACACTAGAAAACAATAGCATAATATATTGTGCACAAGGGCTCTATATAGATAGATCTCCATTTGAGCCAGGTACTAAAAATTGGATTACAGCAAACAAAATTCTATATAATTCTGAGGCTATACATTTCCACTCTCTTAGTGAAGATAATATCATAAAAGATAATGTCATTATGGGAAATATAGAAGATGTAGTAAATGATAGCAGAGGAAGCAAGACATATGAAAACGAGATAGTAGGAAACTATTGGGATAACTATGTAGGATTTGACAGAGATGGCGATAATATTGGAGATACTCCACATAAGGTCTACCAATATGCAGATCAGATGTGGATTTATAATCCAGATGTCAAGTTTTTTTATGGCTCGCCAGTTATCTCTTTGCTAAACTTTTTAGCAAAATTAGCACCATTTACTAAACCACTCTTTTTATTTGAAGATGATAAACCCAAAGTTAGGATTAAAGGATAGAGATGCAAAAAGTACAAACAGATAGAAGAGAGTTTATGAAGTATTCCACTTTAGGAATACTAGGACTTGCTCTTGGTGGTGGGATGATTTTTAGTCCATACACTCTAAGAGCAGAAAATAGACTAAGACCTCCCGGAGCTGTAGATGAGAAGAAATTTTTAGCTCTATGCATCAAATGTGGGCAGTGTCTTCAAGTCTGTCCATATCACTCCATAAAACTAACAGATATGGCACATGGCCATGGAGTTGGGACACCCTACATAGATGCAAACGAGAGAGGTTGTTGGGCTTGTAGTGCTGTTCCTTGTGTTTTAGCCTGCCCTACTGGAGCACTAGATCATAGCTGTGAAAAACCAGAAGATATACATATGGGTATAGCAGTATTAGAGCATCCAGACACCTGTCTAGCTATGAAAAACATTCCTGTTCCTGCTGGATATGCTGATAGAATGAGTAAGTTTAATAACTCAGTTACAAATTTACATGATCTTGAAGTTGAGCTTTTAGAAAAGTTTTCGCAGTTTGAGGGTAAACAGTGTACACTTTGTGCAGATATGTGCCCAATTCCACACCCTCTAAGTGCCATTGCTATGGTACCAGATGCAGGTGGTGGAAATCGTCCTGAGATTTATGATGGTTGTATTGGTTGTGGGGCTTGTCAAGAAGTCTGTCCTACGTCAATTCCATCTATTGTGATTAAGCCGCGAGTTACTTATGAAGAGTATTACGCTAGTAAAAAATAGGAGAGAGTTATGAGGATATCTAGGATTAAAATTTTTGCATCTGCTTTAGTACTTGCGTTAGCATTTAGTGCTTGTAGTGATAGTTCAGAAAAAAAAGAGGTTAAAAAACAGGCAGCTTCAAGCGAAGCACCTAAGATAGAAGTTGTTCAAAACACAGATGCTCTTGCAGAGAAAGTTGCACAAAAAGATAATGATGAGTCTCAAAGTAAATCTTTTTACTACGACTATAACATTAATAGTGAATATGATCCAAACTCGACACCTGCAAATGAAGATGCTTCAGTTAGAAGAAAACCAAGAACTAATTTAGAAGCAAACATGCATGTAAGAAGCCCGTATGAAAAAGTAGAGATATCTATGATGGTAAAAAAACTCTCTAAAGAGTTTATAGTAAAGTGTTCAGCTTGTCATGATAACTATGCAAATGGAATCATTGGTCCATCACTTTTAGGAAAAGATAGTGATTATATTTACGACAAAATTTCAGCTTTTAAAACTGGAAAAAAGTCAAATCCACTAATGAATGATCTTGTTAAGATGATGAGTGATGAGGATATTAAGAGATTAGCTCAAGAGATATTTGAGTTTAACAAAGAGATTACAAAAATGAGGAACAAATAGTGAAAAATATAGTAGTAGGTGTTTTAACACTTTTTATAGTAGGTTTATATGGTTTTTGTTGCAATGGATGATGCAGTTTTTCATGGCGGACACCAAGCAAAGGTAATTGAAGATTTTGGCGACGGTAGCAACCAAAAAGTTGCAGCAATAGCACAAGTTGAAGAAAAATCTGATAGAGAAAAAGAAGATGAAGAACTAGCAGCACTAAGAGATAAGGCTGGAAATGCTGGAGCATTTAAAGTTAGCAATGAGTACAAAAGTAAGTGTGCATCTTGTCACGGTGTAAATGGTTCTGGTTTTCAAAATGGTAAACCTATGATGGGACCAGCTCTTTTTGGACAAA
>JAVEST010000131.1:0-5138 GCA_034006465.1 Sulfurimonas sp.
GCGTTAGTTATTTTAAGAAGTGCTAATTTAAATAACTAACATCAAGAGACTTGTAAAACAAAGATCATAAGTTTGTAAAAGTAATCAACACTCTAGCTACAAGATGAACATCATCTTGAGCATAAACTAGGTGAGAATATTTTGGGTTAATAGACACAAAACTTTTACTTCTTAAGTCATACTTTTTAACCCACATTTTAGCTTCATGATATAAAACATATATAGCTTTATCGATGAGCAGCTTTTGTGATAAATCAGCCACTATGACAGCTCTGTGATTTATAACAGGCTGCATCGATTCACCGTCTACTAAGAGAGGAAAAAGAGAAGCTTCTTTAAAATCACTTGTAAGTAGATTTCTTGAAAAAACTAAATTTTTTGTTTTATGCTCATCAAAAACATCGATATATTGTAAGTTTATTGTATCTATGATTTATCCTTTTAAAGCCAATGCCTCACACCTTAAAAAGGTGTGAGGCTTGATTTTACCTCTTTACAAAGTACCTAACGCTAGGTGAACTTGAATCTATATGAAGAAGTTTATAGCCATGCTTTTGTACATCTAGTGGGATGTTATTTATGCTCTGTGGACAATCACTTATAACTTCTAAAATATCATCATCTCCTAACTCTCTAAGAGCCTCTATAGTCTTGATAGCTGGATATGGACATGGTTCTGTTTGCATATCTAGTCGGTGTGTTGGTGTTGGTATGTTATTTTGCATAATTTGATCCTTTTAGTTTTATAGAGTAATTTTTTTCTATCTTTAGTATGAGTAAAAATAGTAAAAAGAGTAGAGTGTAGTTAAACAAAAGTCCGCCATAAGCTCCAAAAGACTCTAAGAGGTTTATCTTTGGCCATGAAGTTGCCACAAATGGTGCTATATCATCCCAGACAAAGGCTAGAAGTGTAGCACCTATGACATTGCCGACTCCTACTATCCAAAAGTGGGTTTGTCCCTCTACGGCTCTATACATCCAGCCACATTCACATCCCCCAGCTACAACTATGCCAAAGCCAAACAAAGCGCCGCCTATAATAGTGTTTGGTCCTGCCCACATAATTTTAGGTGGAACTCCAATGAGAATGTAGCTAAAGATCCCGATGGTTGATACTGCCATTGCGATAACTATAGCTCTTGCCATCTGACTTCGCCCAGTAATGAAGAGATCTCTAAACGCTGAGGTAAAACAGATCTGTGCTTTTGCGATGATGAGTCCAAATGCAGATCCAAATAGCATAGCAATGCCGAGCTTTGTAGATCCAACAACGAAGATGAGGTATAAAGCCCAAAGCATTATGAGTGAGAAAACAATTGTGCCAAAAGTAAAAAAGCCTTTGGCTCTGTCTTTTTGAACGATTTGTGGGGTGTCACAACTTATAGCCTGCATTACGATTTTTGAGCGAAAAAGTTTTAACTGAGTAAATTTTACTCCAAAGTAAACTCCCACTATCATAGCTATAGTAAAAAACCAAGCGTGAGCTGAAAATTGCGGTATGCCTGTAAAGAGACTTGCAAGGTTGCAACCCATGCCAAGTCTAGCACCAAAACCTGCGATGATGCCACCTGCTAGAGCTTGGTAGATCCTGATCCGACTTGCTGGAAGTCTAAACTTTAGCTTGTTACCCCATAGAGTAGCGGCAATAATTCCACCAAACATTCCAATGATCATAACGCCATCAACTCTAGTTAAGGAAGTTCCTTGCATGCCCATAATGTTGAAATATCCCCAGTCACTTATATCTACTCCAAATGACTCTAAGATATGTCCGCCCCATCTTGTAAACTCGCCTGTAACTGCCCAGTAAGTTCCAGTGATGCCAAAGTAGTAAACAGATAAAACGCCAAGGGCGATGACTGCGGGTGTGGGTTTCCAAAAAGACGTTAATGCCTTTTTTAACTCATGAGTAATACTCATTTTTCTCTCCAAAAATTAGGTTTAAGATGACAAAAATGAAGTTTTTACACAAGTCGCTAAAAATCAAATGTCCATTTGTTCCACAAATCTAAGCAAATTGTAGTCAAAGAAATCTTTATTTTTTATAAAAAGGTAAAATATTTTTTACTCTATTAATATTGCTTTAACATAATTATATGTAAAATACTTTCTAGACATTAACCTATGGAATAGGTGTACATAGATGCCAAACTCTTTTCTTACGCACTCTTTGAACTCCCCACTTCCATAAATAAACTTAAGGTTACTAAATGAACAATCAACATAGATTGACAAAGTTCGTTCAAGCAGCTGGTTGAGCAGCAAAAATGGGTCCGGGGGATCTAAAACATAGTGTTTGCTCGCTCATTCCAGATGATGAAAATGTACTTGTTAGTTTTGAAAACTCAGAAGATGCTTGTGTGTACAGGCTTAACGATAATGAAGCACTTGTGCAGACTCTCGACTTTATAACGCCTGTGGTAGATGACCCATTTATCTATGGAAAAATTGCAGCGGCAAACTCACTCTCAGATATCTTTGCGATGGGTGCGGAAGTTAAAACGGCTTTAAATATAGTAGGTTTTGATAGTAAAAACCACCCCAAAGAGGTCTTAGTTGAGATACTAAAAGGTGGAGTAGAGAAGATAAAAGAGTGCGGTGGCGTTTTGATGGGTGGTCATACCATAGAATCACCCGAGATGTACTACGGACTTAGTGTAACTGGGCTTATACATCCAAAAAATATACTAAGAAACAACACTCCAAAGATAGGACATGTTTTAGTGCTTACAAAGCCCATCGGTATGGGGATTTTAACTACTGCAATAAAGAGAGATATGTTAAGTATCTCAACGATGAAAGAAGCTATAAAGGTGATGCAAGAGTTAAACTACATGCCATCAAAGTTGCTTCGTGGGTTTAATGTGAGTGCTTGTACAGATGTGACAGGTTTTGGGCTTTTAGGTCACGCACTTGAATCTACAAACGAGAGTGTAACTTTGAAGATAGATGCATCACAAGTCCCTATAATGGCAGATGCAATAGAGCTTTCTTTAAAGGGTGTAGTTCCAGGTGGAACTAAGAAAAATATGGCTTACTTAGAAGATAAAGTTATATTTGCTAAGAGTGCAGAGCATCTTCGTTTGATGCTCTGTGATGCGCAGACTTCTGGCGGTCTTTTAGTCTCCATGGATGAGAGCGATGCAAAAGAGTATATAAAGATGATAGAAGAGTTTAGTTTTGGATATGCACGAATCATTGGAAGTGTAGAGCCTAGGGGCGAAAGTGCTATTGAAGTTTACTAGAGAGTTATGCAAGTGAGGCTTTAGCCTTGCCTGTTTGCAAGGTCAATCTTAAGAGTGTAAAGTACGCTTTGGTGAGAAGGCGAAGGAATCGAACCTCCCGAGGCTTTGTCAGCAAAACCTCCATCAGGGTTGAAGCCTGTGGCGTCCACCAGGATCACATGCCCCCCAAAGTGTGAGAGAAGTTTACACTAGCAAATATAAAAACTACATAAAAGGGTAAAAATGTTTTTACTAAAATCTATCCCCAAAGTTGACAAATTTATAGCCCGCAAAGAATTTAGCGAGCTTCCTCTCTCTTTAGTTACAACTCTTGCAAAAGAGATAGTTAGTGAATTAAGAGAGAATATACTAAGCGAAAGAGTCACTACTTTTAGTGAAGAAGACCTAGTAAAAACACTTTTACAAAGATATGAAGAACTTACAAAACCATCACTTCAAACGCTTATAAACGCAACTGGCATCATAGTTCATACAAATCTCGGAAGAAGTCTTATAGATGCAGATGCCTTTCTTAGAGTAAAAGATCTTGTGACAAACTATAACAATCTTGAGTTTGACTTAGATAGTGGCAAAAGAGGAGAGCGTTACTCTCTTATATCAAAGTGTGTTTGTAGGCTTTTAGGATGCGAAGATGTGCTTATTGTAAACAACAATGCAAGTGCGGTTTTTCTTATCTTAAACACCTTTGCAAAGAAAAAAGAGGTGGTGGTAAGTCGTGGTGAGTTAGTCGAGATAGGTGGTAGTTTTAGAGTTCCTGATGTTATGAAACAAAGTGGTGCAAAGCTTAAAGAAGTTGGAACTACAAACAAAACTCATCTGTACGACTATGAAAAAGCCATAAGCAAAAAAACAGCGATGCTTATGAAAGTTCATAAGTCAAACTATAGCATTGAGGGTTTTAGCTCGGATGTAGAGTTTGGTGAAATTGTAAAACTGGCATATGAAAAAGGCCTAATAGATTATTATGATATGGGGAGTGGACATGTTTTTGACCTGCCTTACGGGCTTGATGAACCATCAGTGCTAGACTATATGAAGTTAAATCCATCACTACTTAGCTTTTCTGGAGATAAGCTTTTAGGAAGTGTTCAAGCTGGCATTATAGTTGGTAAAAAAGAGTATATAAAAGAGCTAAAGAAGAACCAACTCCTAAGAATGTTAAGAGTAGATAAACTCACTTTAGCACTACTAGAAGAGAGTTTTAAGGCAGTTTTACTGGGAAATAAAGAACAGATACCGACAATTAAGATGCTGTTTTGTTCTTTGGATGAGTTAAGAGATGATGCTAAAGAAGTTCAAAGTCAAATAAAACAAAATATAAAAACAAAGATAGTAGATACAAAAACCCTTATCGGTGGTGGAACTACGCCAAACAAAACTATCCCAAGTATAGCCTTAGCGGTAGATGCAAAGAACATAAAAGTTAAAAAACTCCAAAAACTTTTTCGTGAGAGATCTATCATCGGCCGCATCGAAGATGATGAGTTTCTGCTTGACTTTAGAACCATACAAAAAACACAACTAAAGAGTGTTGCAGATGCTATAAATGGGATCGCAGATGTCTAACTTAATCATAGGAACTTGTGGACATATAGATCATGGAAAAACCTCGCTCATTAAGGCTCTAAACGGCTTTGATGGAGATAGTACAAAAGAGGAAAAAGCAAGAGGCATCACTATAGATTTGAGTTTTTCAAACATACAAGAAGATGAGAAAAACATAGCTTTTATAGATGTTCCAGGACATGAGAGACTTGTAAAAAACATGATAGCAGGGGCTTTTGGTTTTGACTGCGTGCTTATTGTTGTGAGCGCGTTTGAGGGAATTAAGCCACAAACTATAGAGCATCTTGAGATTTTAAAACTCCTTGGTGTTAGAGATGCAGTTTTGGT